>JAUNWB010000349.1 GCA_030540535.1 Elusimicrobiales bacterium | reverse complement strand
TACAGAGTGTCAAATGGCGCCGTTGCGCTGTTTGGCACTTTTTTTGTTTTCTGCCCGCAAAGCGGGTCGAAATATATTATTTTGCAGCAGGTAAAACCTGCAGAAAGGGGTCAAACCATGATAAAAATGATCATCACAGACGCCGTCGTGTCCAAGGGATATGACGGCGCCCCTGCTATTCGGTTCTATGACGCCGAAGGCGGAAGCCAGATTGCCAATCTGCGGATCGGCAAACGGGTCTATGACAGCAGAGCCGACAACAATCACCGCTGGCTGAATTTCAATGTCAAGGCCTTTGGTGATGTGTGCGAGCGCATCAAGCGGATGAAGCTCAAGGAGGGCTCATACATCAATGTCATCGCCCGGTACGATGAAGAGTCTTGGGTGGATAAGAACACTCAGGAGACCAAAACGGGAGTTGTCCTTATTCTGGAGGAGGTCGAGTTTTCCGGCAGCGGCAGCGGCCAGAAAGCCGGCCAGAGCAATCCCACCGGAGATACAGGCCCCCAGGGCCAGCAGCCCATGCAGGGGCAGCCTCCGCAGTCTGGCGCACCCATGCCCGGCAACTTTACCGGGTATGAGGGCTTTGGCGGCACGGAGAATCCGTACTTTTAAGGGGATCCCTGTAGAGGCAAAATGATTTTCAGACGCAAAAGGCGTACAGTTCGTGGAAACACATCCGCGTTCTGTACGCCTTTTTTTGCGTTTTGGGAGGGATGCTGTTGAAAAACAAGATATTTCAGTTGCAAACCAAGCTGGAGAACCAAAGAAAGCTGGAGATCGTGCTGCGTCAGTTGACAGGCGACCGGCTCACAAGTGAGCAGCGGCATTTGATCGGCGAGGCCATTGTCTTTTACAGACAATATCACTTCCGGCTCTGCCGGTCGTCCAGCTTACCCACAATCACTTCGCAGCAGCAATGTGGCCGCGCAGTAATTCGCCCGATCTTTGGCGATTTGGAGGGCCGGACAAACGAGCCTGCTGCCGCACTTGTCCGCTGCTCTGTACAGGGCGAAGAACAGAACACCGTGTATATCTATCTGCCGGTGGAGAAGGAGGAACCGAGGGATGAACCCAGAAAAGAAAAAGCGCCTGATCAATGAGATCTTTGTGCTGATCGCAACGATTGGTGCGCTGGTCATTATCGTCAGGCTTTGGCCGATTCTACTGCTCTTATTGATCGGCTTGATCGTCTATGCCTTTTGGATGCTTTTCCACATACAGAGGCAGCCGGTCAAATCAGATCCGGTCCCGATGCTGATGCTGCCGCCACCGACATCTGAGCAGTCCGTACTGACAGCAGCCTTTGGGCTTTTGCAGCGGCGGATCACAGAACAGGTTGCGCTCAAGTATCCAGACGCGAGATGGATCTGGAGCATGTCGGACGCCTTCGGGCAATTTTCTGCAGGCCGTCCCCTGACCATCTTACTCAACGGCGCAGGCGGCTATCGAAAGGCTGCCGTGCAGGTCAAGGATCTGCAGTTGGTTGGGTTGGTCTATGAAAGCGTACAAGGGTCAGATGTGCCGGAAACAGAGTGCGAAAGTGATGAGCCGGAGGACGGTGAGCACTCCCAGCAACCCGAGCCGGTGGACTATGGCCTACTGGCTTTCGAGTGGGTGGAAGCCAATCTGCAGCGCCTCAACAGTCAGAGCAATGAGGCGGTTGCCTCTGGTCAAAGCGGGTTTCGCATCCCGGCAGAGGAACTGCCCCATGGGGACAGTTGGCCCGCCGTCTGTACAGAATTGGTCCGTAACGGCTTTGCCACCGCAGCACCGTTGGCGGACGGCATCCAAGTCGAAATTAAGACAGAATAGGAGCGTGATTTACAATGAGTTCCAAACTTTTTACATTCAAC
>JAUNWB010000348.1 GCA_030540535.1 Elusimicrobiales bacterium | reverse complement strand
TCCGGCAGTTCTTCCAGCAATACCACCTATACCGTGGTGATTGACGTGGATAACGAAAACGGCAAATTTATGCCCGGTATGACGGCCACCATCACCATCCGCACGCAGGATAAAAAAGACGTGCTTTTGGTGCCCAACGAAGCGCTGCGTTTCTCCCCCTCTTCCAATATGGAAAAATACACCACCACGGGGCTGTGGCTGTTGGAGCCGGGTAAGGAACCGCACCGCGTGGACGTAAAAATCGGGATTATCGGCTCGGACAAAACGGAAATTACGGAAGGGGACGTGAAAGACGGGGACCGCGTTATCGTGCGCGAAAATAATACTGCGGCGGCCACCTCTTCCATGAATCCTCCGCGGCCCGGCGGGAGAAGAAGATAATGCCTCTTATTGATACACGCAACCTGTTTAAAATTTATCAGTTGGGCGATGTGGAAGTCCGCGCGCTTAACGACGTAAGCGTCAGCGTGGAACAGGGCGAATTTGTGGCCGTCATGGGGCCGAGCGGCTCGGGCAAATCTACCTTTATGAACATTTTGGGGTGTTTGGATAAGCCCACGCGCGGCACGTATATTTTGGACGGTATCGATGTAACCGCCACGGAACTTTCCGAACTGGCGGGCGTACGCAACCGCAAAATCGGCTTTGTGTTCCAGGGGTTTAACCTGATTAAGCGCACCACGGCGGTGGAAAATGTGGAGCTCCCCATGATTTACAACCACACCCCCTCCCACCTGCGGCGCGAAAAAGCGATGGCCGCTTTAAAGGCCGTGGGGCTTGAAAAACGCGCCGACCACCTGCCCAACCAGCTTTCGGGCGGGCAGCAGCAGCGCGTGGCGATTGCGCGCAGTTTGGTGTGCGACGCTCCCATCATCTTTGCCGACGAGCCGACCGGAAACCTGGATACCAAAATGAGCATCGAGGTAATGGATTTGTTTACGCGGCTTAATAAAGAAATGGGCAAGACCATTATTTTAATTACGCACGAGCCGGACATCGCCGAATACGCCGGGCGCCTTATCAAATTTAAAGACGGCCAAAAAATAAGCGACGAGAGGAAATAACCATGTTTGACGCATTTTATTCCATGTTTAAACTTTCCTTAAAAGCCATCGCCGCCAACAAAATGCGCGCCGCGCTGACGAGTTTGGGTATCGTCATCGGCGTGGCGGCGGTAATCACCATGCTGGCCGTGGGGACGGGCACGCAAAAGAGCATGGCCGAGCGGTTTTCCCGCTTTGGCACGAACATTTTGTATTTGCGCCAGCCGTGGAATTTGGACGAGAGCATTTCGTCCCCCAAAGACGTAACCATGGACGACGTTCGCGCTATTAGAAAGCTCCCCGGCGTTACGTCCGCCGCGCCGTACATCAGCTCCGGCTTCGACGTAAAATACGGCTTTACTTCCACCTCGCTTTCCGTGCTTGCCACGGATACGGATATTTTTAAAACGTACGACTGGGAGCTTGAATCCGGCCGCCATTTTACCGAAAAAGAAGTGGACGAATACGGTCAGGTAATGGTCATCGGTGCGACAGCCGCCCAAACCATTTTTAACGATATGGACCCCTTGGACCGTACCGTAGTGCTTGACGACATCCCGTTTAAGGTGGTTGGAGTCATGAAAAAATCCGGCCAGGGCGGCATGGGGTTTGATATGGACGAAGGCGCATTAATCCCCTATACCACCGGCAAGGTAAAAATGAACGCCGGCTGGAACAGCTCGGACCGCCGCGCGCTGGACCGGGTGATTATCCGCGTGACGGATTTTAACACCATCGAAGACACTAAAAAAGACATCCAAAACACCGTGCGCAATACGCACCGTATTCACCCGTTGGCCAAAGACGATTTCCAGCTGGACGATT
>JAUNWB010000347.1 GCA_030540535.1 Elusimicrobiales bacterium | reverse complement strand
CTCTTATCACTGTTTAATTTCAAAGACGCATGAAGAAAAATGCCGGACTTTTACATATAGCGGCGCCTGCGGGCAGGCTGCGGCTAACTCTCCCGGCACGGGCAAAGTGCTAACCTGCATGAAAGAGTAATTGGTGTTTTTATTTATCGCCCCGGTTTACGCCGGGGCTTTTTGTTTATCGATATAAACTGCTTGCCGCAGTACATTTATTTTTTTATACTGCAAGTATGATTTATTTTGCACACCGCGGCGCCAGCGCCGAAGCCGTCCAAAATACAATTCCCGCGTTTGTGCGCGCGCGGGAACTAGGAGCGTCCCGCTATGAGCTGGACGTCCACCTTACGCAAGACGGCATCCTGGCCGTCCATCACGATTATTCACTTTTATCCACTGCCGGGAAAGACGTGTACGTAAAGGACGTCACGTTTGCCGAACTTCAAACATGTCCGCTTCAAAACGCGTTTAACGCGCAGGAGCTTTTTGTGCCGCAGCTTGCGGATGTTCTTCCTGTGGTTGCGCCCGGCTTGGAACTGCTTAACATAGAACTTAAAAACGATGATAACCGCTATCCGGGTATCGAAGAAAAACTGCTGGCGTTTCTGCATGCCCAATACCCGCAGATTCTTCCAAAAATACTGTTTTCCAGTTTTGATTACGAAACGCTTGCCCGCCTGCGCGCATTTGATAAAACGGCGCGCATCGGCCTGCTGACGCGCGCGTTTGACGTTTCCGCCGCGCGTGCGCTGAAAGCGGAAAGCGTCCATTTAAATCACACGCGTTTTACGCCGGATATCGCCCGCGTGTGCCATGAAAATGGTCTGCTTGTTTATCTGTATACGGTGAACGAGGCGGAACTGGCGGCGCGGTTGGCCGCACAGGGCGCGGACGGAATTTTTACGGACAGGATTGGAATGTTTCTTTAAAATAAAAAAGCCCCGCGGTAAAGCGGGGCTTTTTTATGGGTAAGATTAATAATCGTAACCGTAGGAATTAGCGTCCTGGGAAGCGGTTTCTTCTGCTTCTGCGCCTTCTCCCTGCATGCCGTAGTATTCTTCCGGCGTGTAGCGTTTGGGTTTCTGCCAAAGGCGTTTTTCTTTCTTATAGTCGGCTTCGCTGGGTTCGCCGGGCACTTTGGGCTGTTGGCGGTCGTCAAAAAAATAGATGGTTTTCTTTTCTTCCGGGCCGACATTAAAAATATATTCGGATTCTACCGCCGGAGCCGTTTCGCGCCGTTCCAGTTCGGCGGACGGGGCGAGGTCGTCCAGGTAGTCCTGTTCGGTCAAATAAATTTTGCGGTTGTATTTTTCTTTCTTTTTAGCGTTGGTGTTGCATGCGGCCAGTACGCCCGCACACAATAAAAATACCAGGATTTTGGAAATGGTTTTCATAAGGCTCTCCTTAGAGTTTTCTCTCCCCAGATAATATAATGTTTTCCAGCAGTACCGCAAGGGTTACCGGGCCCACTCCGCCGGGAACGGGCGAGTAGGATACCCCGCGCGCTTGCAATTCTTCCGGCGATGCGTCCCCGCACAGGCGGTTGGTTTTTTCGTTCCAGTTGGTGGAAATATCGGCTACGTACGCGCCGGGTTTCAGCCACTCCGCGCGTAAAAGGCCGGGTTTTCCGGCGGCGGAGCAGACAAGGTCCGCATCCTTTAACGCGCGCGGCAAATCGGTATGCGTGTGGCAGATTTTTACGGTGGCGTTTTGGCACGTTAAAAGGTGCGCCAGAGGCCGCCCGACGGTAATGGAGCGGCCGATAACGGCGGCTTCCATTCCTTCTAATTTTACGCCGTGGAACAGCAGGAGCCGCACCACCGCCATGGCGGTGCTGGAAGCAAAGCCCGGCAGGGCCAGCACTTCACTCCACGTTTTGCATAAAAAGA
>JAUNWB010000346.1 GCA_030540535.1 Elusimicrobiales bacterium | reverse complement strand
TGCCGCGAGCGCTCCCTCCTGATACCCGTCGGCGGACATCCAGGCAAACCCATATAGGATCATGATATAAAACAGATGCAGCCCAATCCATGGCGTCAGGCTGAATGCAGTCAGATAATGATAAATCCGCCGCTGCTTTTCCTCCCTGAGAAATGCGGCAATGGCGAACAGGGCGATGCCGTAGAGAATAATCCCCGGAAACGCCAGCGCCATGGCCACGGCGTTCCTCCACGGGGCAATCGCGGCCGCCCCCTCCGTCAGCCAGGCCAGGGCGCCCGAATGCGCCGTATCGCCATAGATCATCAGCCAGTCGCCCGCGCCGAAGCACACACAGCCCAGCATGCCGCACAGAAGTGCGGCTTGTATTTTTCTTTTCACCGTCATGTCCTTCCCCCGTCTCACATCGGTTCGGTTTTCCAGTACGAAACGCATCGGGGCAGATCCCGTCCTCCCCGGTCCCCCGCCGCCATCCTTAGCGCCGGTCAACACGCGTCCTCTGCTGCGCGCTCACTGCTTCAGATAGCCGATAATCTCATCTTCGCCCTGTCTGCCCTCCTTCAAAAAAGAGAACATGGGATAGGCGTGAAACATCCCGGGCGTCACATGAATCGTGTAATCCGGCACGCCGCACCGCTTGAACGCCTTTTCATATTCAGGCGCTTCCGCGGCGAATATCTCATCCCCGCCAAAGTACATGATGATTCTGGGAAAGCCCGTGTAGTCATCCTCCGCCGCACATCCCCAGAGGTATTCGGGATATTTTCCGCCCGGATTATAAAACCCGGGAAAGAGCTTCATCGACGCGGCATTCATCATCATATCCCGCTTTTCGATCTCCAGCATCCTCGCGTAGGATTCCTCGGAAATGCTGAGGTTGCAGCCCGAAACGGGGATCATGAGGCCGGGCATAGGAAGCCGATTGCCCTGCCGGACGATATAGCGGCCCGTCGCCATGATCATGTCAGCGCCCGCGGAGAAGCCCAGCCAGGCAATATCCTTCGCCTCATACCGCTCCAGCATCCTGCGGTGCAGGCTGCATATCATCTCCACCTCATCCACGATATTATAGTCGGGATAGAGCGGATACAGCGGGATGAAAAGCTCCCGGTCCGTCTCCTCCATATACCTTGCCATGGATTTTTTCATAGGGAGCTGCCACCTGCGTTCCCCGCCGCCGACAAAATAGACCAAGGCCCGCTTGGGCGCCCTTCCCGCCTTATGCCCGACGATGCAGTGAAATCCGCCGATCTGCTCGTCTCGGAATTCATATCCCCTTATTTGGGGGAGCCTGAATCGGAACTTCGCCTGTATCTCATGCGACACGCGCACAAAATCCTCATAGCTCTCCTCCTGATGCACCCTGTCCTTGACCAGCTTCCTCACGATTGGCTTGAGAAGCCCATACATCAAGCTCATGCTTTCCTTCCTTTCCGGCAAAGCGCCCGTTCCCCGCGCACCGCGTTCCGCGGCTGCTCAGCCCATTTTGCCCCACAGCAGCCCCAAACCCGCCTGAATCACCGAAAGCGCCGGCGCCACCACGAGGGGCCAGCCCAAAAAATGCTCCGGTACGGCCAGCTTTTTGAGCCAGTTGCCCAGCCGGTAATCCTCATGCTCCTCCGTGCCGGGTATCCGGGCGCGCAGGCCCAGTTTTTGCAGCAGGAGGATATCCAGCAAAAAGAAATCCGAGAAGCCGATGATGAGCCACTGCGCGTATGCCGCCCGGAACAGGCTTTGAAAACCGGCTATGCCCCCGTTCACCTGGCTGAGGGAACCATAGACGGTCAGCGGCAGCAGCATCCCGAAATACATCCACAGGAGGTATATCCTTCGCTCCCTCCCGGTCTGCGGCGAGGGCGCGGCTTTTTGGATGGAACGCGGATAGCCGGA
>JAUNWB010000345.1 GCA_030540535.1 Elusimicrobiales bacterium | reverse complement strand
GTCGCTGTGCCTGACGCATATAATAGTTTCAGACCTGTATGTTCCTTGTTTCGTATTTTACGGCATAGCGATATATCAATCTGGTTCGGCAAAAGAATGGACTTTATACCATATTTGTCCAATAGTATCTCTTGTATCTTCTTTGTGGATACTGTCATAAACTCTGCAAAGTGATAACAGTCTGCAATATTGCTATATACAGACGTTATTGCGGTATATGTGTTGTTGGCAGACATGAAACTTCCATCGTTCGTTGTGTTGTCATGAAACAAAGCGTCATCAATGTCTATAATGAAAGGTTTATTCTCATCAAGACAAAAACGTAATACAGCATTGCCGAACCCATCCATACTTGGTCGGCATAGTATAATCTTTTTTGCTCTTCTTATTGTGCATAATACCTCCTTGCATTTATTGTCGCTTGTAAGTACTGTTGTTTTATAGCCTTTTGCGTCAAGCATCTTCTTAAGATAGTTCAGACGCCAGATGATTGTACCATTGCTAGGTGGATAGAATCCGATTAAAGCAACATCAATTTCGCAATTCATCTCTATTATTGCCTTATGCACTTCTAGTGGTGTCTCATCTGCAAGTTTTTTGTATTCAGTTTTGCGCAGCACAGTGTCTTGCTCGCAAGTCCCTATGTTTGCCTCGAAATTGCATACAGTGACAGGTACATACTCAAAACTACGTTTTTCATACATGAGTTGGCGCCATTTCGCCCAATCCGCATAAATGCGGTATGACAGGTCAAAGCCGGATTCTTGGAGCAATTTTGTTCTGACAAACATTGCTTGATGACAAATATTTTTGTCTTTATAAAAGAAGAAATAAGGCGGCATTTTTTTCGGGGCACGGCAAATTTCTTCTCCATTTGGATAAATCCTTTTCCAGTTGCCATAAACCACATCCGCTTTTGGGCTAAATGCAAAGATCTTTTTCAGAGTGTTTTTGTTACAGAAAGTATCTCCTGCATTCATGCAACACACATATTCCCCTTTTGCTATGCGGATGCCTTTATTTTGTGCGTCATATATACCATTATCTTTTTCGCAGCACCAATAATCTGGCTGTTTTCCTAACGAGGTGAGATACTCTTTTGTTCCATCAGTGCTGCCTCCGTCAATTACAATCCATTCATAATTTTTCCATGTCTGAGATTGGATGCTTTCTGCGGTTAACTTCAACCCGCATAGATTGTTATAAGATATTGTTACAATACTGAGTTCCATATTGGGCGTATGTTTATCTTGTTGTAGGTATGAAATTTGACCAAAATTCTTCATACTGATATTTGTGCCAAGCATGGCATCCGAATGGAAGTTTATTTCCTATAAGGGAATATAAATATGCTGGTGAACATTCAAAACTGAATAGCGCAGCCTCTTCTGGCACAGGTCTTTTAAGTCTAAATTTTGTTTCGTCAAGACAATAGCAAAAATATCCGTCTTCCCATAAATAAGAATATTTTTTCCTAAACCATTTGAGGCTGTTTTCATGGAATAAAACCCTCAATCCCTTTTTCCAAGTTTTGAATGACCTAAAATACATTCTGATTATTTCTTTATATGAAAGTAGTTTGGCATTGGGATTAGTTACAGTTATGAACTTTTGTATTTTGCGCAGTGATAGTCCGCCATTGCCACAGCACCAGAGCCCATAGCCTTCTTCATGAGTTTTGTGGAGTTCAAACCAAGGGGCACCGACATAGTCATAACCTTTCTCACACCATTCTGTCAGTTCGTCTGTGAATACCCATGCGTCAAGTTGGTAAATAAGCATATAGTCAAAAGCATCAAACCTTTTATAAAAGTTCTGATGGTTCATTAGGTTGTTGTAACCATCTATACCATCAAAGAAATTAGGAGCGAAGCGCTCTGCTTTTATTTCTTTTCCTATTGCA
>JAUNWB010000017.1 GCA_030540535.1 Elusimicrobiales bacterium | reverse complement strand
CACCACGGGAGCAAGCACGCCCCAGACCAATCCCAGGCCAACCGAATACGCCAAGAGCTTTTTATTACTTTGCGAGACCACAGCCCGAAAGACGGGGGACAACGCATACAGGCCCATAATCATAGGTAAAAACCAATACGTAACCACCGACATAAAATACACGCTTCCCCAAGAAGCAGAAGGCGTTTGCCCCAGCCATACGTCCACCACAACAAAATGAACGGATGCCCAAGCCAATAATACCGTTAACAGGTGCCAAATATATTTACGGTAAATGAGTTTCAGTGAAATATCTTTCTCCGGGTTGAGAAAAACGGCCCCGCTAATCATAACAAATACAGGTACGGCGCAACGGCAAAGGGCCAAATAAATATCAGCACACACCCAGCCGACCGAACCGTAAGAGAGTAATTTTTCCACATAATGGGAGGAAACATGTATGCACACAATTAAAAAAGCGGAAAATATGCGCAATACATCCAGCCATACCACTCTTTGCTTGATCATCAAAACAGGCCTCCTATTAACCCGCCGTAACCACAATGCTTTTCCACTTGCCGCGGAAGAACCGCCACAGCATCAGCACCGCCGTTACGCCGGCGTAAAACGTCAGCCAGCTCCACACCCAAAACACGGATAATTGCAGTTTGTATACAATGTACCACGTGCCGGGAATCAACATCCCCCAGGCGCAAAACAACATCACATACATATAGAATTTGGTGTCGCCTGCACCGCGGATGGCTTCGCCGAAAATCAGGTAAGTGGCGTCGAAAATAACAAAGAAACTTACCAGTTTGATAAGCGGATACGTCTTGGCCGCAATCGCCGCCGCATCGGCCGACGACGGCGGAATAAACAGGTTCACAAACAGGGGCGCGCCGAAGAAGAATAAAATTCCGATTCCAAACGCGTACGTATAACCGATTTTGCACGCATTTTTAACCACGCGCACACTTAAATCGGCCCGTTTTAACCCTTGGTATTTACTGACCAAAATCTGGATACCAATCCCCAGGCCCAAAATCACCGTAAACACCACCGGCTGCATGGACATAACAACGTTGCTTGCCTGCAGGGAAATCGTGTCGATATTCCCCACCATAAAAGTAAACAAGGTGAAAGACAGAATATCCATCAAAAACCCGAACCCGTTAGGCAGCCCGAAACGCAACAAACGCGAAAATACCGGCTTGTAAAACCCGGCCAGCTTGCTGATTTTGTATTCCGTCCGGTTTTTGCGCGCAAAAATCAGCGCGCCGAACATTGCCGTGATGGTGCCCTGGCTGATAATCGTTCCCCACGCGGCCCCGGCGATGCCCATCTCCGGGAAGCCGAGTTTGCCGAAAATCATTACATAATCGAGCCCAATATTTATCAAATTGCCGATAAGCGCCGTCCACATCGGGATTTTGGTTTGCCCGCGTCCGCTGAAAAAACTTGCGAGCGCATTATTGATAACCGCCAAGCCGCCAAACAAATTTAAAATGCCAAAGTATTTAAGTTCCAGCGCGCGCACCTGCGCTTCGTGCCCGAACGCGTTAATCAGCGCAAAACCCGCCGGCGTCAGCCCCGCCAACAGGAGCGAAGACATCACCGCCAAAAGCACGCCCTGCCACAAAGATACGGTAACGGACGCGTATTTTTTCTTGGCGTAATACTGCGAAATAAAAACGCTGGTGTAACTGGCAAGCCCCATAAACATAGAAGCGAACGTCATCGCCAGCACGCCGGCCGGAACGCACGCGGCCAGTGCTTCATGCGAATGCCACGCCAAAAACATGCGGTCCGCAAACTGCATTACCACCTGCGACGCCATTAACACAATTAACGGATACGCCAGGTGCCACAACTCGCCCAACGAAGCCTGGGCATATTTCTTACTCATTTACGGCCACTCCTCCTTACAAAAAACCGCCCAAAAGGGCAGAAATAAATATCCCCCGGCGTAGCCGGGGGTTTTTCACATTGGGGCCCTGCCCCTCCTTACTAGCCAGGCGTGGAACGCCTCTCAACTGCCTGTCGCTCGCGTTCACTTCCGCTCATCCCACGGGCTTTTATCAAATGGCAACTGCGCTCCCAATTTATCTTCTCTCAACTGATTTTTTATATATTCCGCTATCTTCACTTTGTTCTTCCCTACCGTATCCACATAGTATCCCCGGCACCAAAACTCACGGTTCCTATACTTATACTGTATATTCCTCCACTGCTCGTATATTAACAGACTGCTCTTCCCTTTCAAGTACCCCATGAACACCGCGATACTATATTTCGGAGGTATGGATACTAACATGTGAATATGGTCCGGACATACTTCCGCTTCCTCTATTTTTGCCCCTTTCCATTCACATAACTTGCGCAGTATTTTCCCTATTTCTACCCTCTTTTGCTTATAAAATACCTGTCGCCTGTATTTCGGTGCAAACACTATGTGATACTTGCAGTTCCAACTCGTATGTGATAATTTATTTATGTCATTGTCCATATCAATGACCTCCTTTTGCTTGATTGCCTGCTACTACAGGCAATCTATTCTAGCAAAAGGAGTTTTGCTTTCTGACTCACCGGTTAACCTTTACTGAACCACCGGCCTAGCCGGTGGTTTTCGGTACACAAAAAAAGCCCGGGGGTTAACCCGGGCTTTTTTAAAGTCTTCCAAAAATTAAAGTTTGACGACTTTAACGGCTTTCGGGCCTTTTTCGGATTCCACGACTTCGAATTCCACTTCCTGGCCTTCGGCCAAGGTTTTGAAACCGTCGCCCTGGATTTCCTGATAGTGAACAAAGAGATCTTTAGAACCGTCTTCGGGGGTTACAAAGCCGTAACCTTTCTGGTCATTAAACCACTTAACTTTTCCTTTAGGCATTTTACAAATACTTCCTTTTATTAATTATCAGATACTTAAACTTAATAAGTATCTATAGTTATTGTAGCATAAATCCGAACAAATAACACAAATTATTATTAAATTTTTTTCGGCGGAGCCAAACTAAAAAATTTATAATGGTTTTATGAAAATAATGGAAGCGGTCCCCAACATTTCCGAAGGACGCCGAACGGACGTTATTAAGCACATCGCCATGCGGGTAAAAAATGCCTCTCCCGCGCGCGTACTGCACATCGATTCCAACGCGGACGCCAACCGTACCGTTTTTACGCTGGCGGGCGAACCGGACGACGTACGCCAAAGCGCGTTTGCGCTTATCCAAGCGGCGACAGAAATGGTTGACATGCGTTTTCACTCCGGCGCGCACCCGCGGATAGGCGCAGTGGACGTCTGCCCGTTTGTTCCCGTTAAAAACATGACGCTTGCCGAAGCCGCGCAACAGGCCCGGCAGCTGGCGCGGGACGCGGCGGAAAAATTGCATCTTCCCGTTTATCTGTACGAAGCAAACGCACAAACGCCAGAACGCAAAAACCTGGCGTTTATCCGCAAAGGCGAATACGAAAGTTTGCCGCAGAAACTGAAAGAACTTCCGCCCGATTTCGGCCCGCGGGAATTTTCCCTCTCTGTCAAAAAAACGGGTTCAACCGTTATCGGCGCACGAAATTTTTTAATTGCGTTTAACGTATCTTTAAACACGCAGGACGTAACCGCCGCCAAACAAATCGCTTCTGTTCTGCGCGAAAAAAACGGCGGCCTGCCCGCGTTAAAAGCCATCGGCTGGTACATGGCGGATTACCATTGTGCGCAGGTGTCTTTTAATTTAACCGATTACAAAACCACCGGCCTCGCGCAAACGTTTGAAGCATGCCGAAAAGAAGCCGCACAGCACGGTATCACCGTAACAGGAAGCGAACTCATCGGCCTTGCGCCGGAAGACGCGCTTTTAAACGCCGGGCGTTTTTACGCGTCCGCCACGACGGATAAATCCGCTTTGTTGGAAACAGCCGTACGGGAACTCAAGCTAAATAAAATCCGCCCTTTTAACATTCAAGAGCGGATTTTGGAATACAATTTGCAACAAGCAGCTTAATTGATACGATAGTAATCCGAGCCCTCCCCACTATGGTCTGCCGTCGGGCTATATCCCCGGCACACTGCATTAGCCGTTGAATCAGCACGATGGGCCACACACCATTGGACACCCGGCTTCCATGCGGAAAAAAATGGCGTAAATTCAAAAAATAACCTCAACTTGGGATGATAGGCAAATATCGCACCGTCAGAGTGAGGAATGTTGAAACGGAAATATGTCCGTTCCGGGACGGATATGTCTAAATCTTCCAAATTTTGTGTACTCGTACCATTGGAAAGATAATACCGCTCCTGCGATTCTATCAGCGCCCGTCCTAAAGTTACGGCTTCCGCCGCACGCGCTTTTTCCACTGCTTTTTGGTATTGCGGCAGCGCCACGGCGGACAATATGCCGATAATCAGTACGACAACCAACAATTCTATTAACGTAAAACCGCGTTTTTGATACATGGGATAATCTCCTTTAAATAAATGTCATTCCGTAGGGCCGCTATACGGGATCTCATCCTTTTTTATAACGACAGATCCCGTACAAAAACCTTACGGGATGACGGCGGAAATCTCTATGTTATCAAAAAAAAAAAACAAATCAAGGCCTGGGACCGACACCACCTCCCCTTTCCGCAGTCAGGCTTTTCAGCTATTCAAAAACATCTCTTTTCAATTTGCTTACTTTATGATAGTATTTAATAGGAAGATTCCCGCCTGAGGACGGGAACATGCCGTAATTTTATATTTTCAGAGGAATTTACATGACCAACAGAACCCCTATCATCGCCGGAAACTGGAAAATGCACAATACCCTGGCCGAATCGGCCGACCTTATCACCGCTTTAACCAAAGCCGGCAATAAAAACAACGTAGAAATTATCGTTGCCCCGTCTTACACCTCTTTGGCTAAAGTGGCCGAACTCGCCAAAGGCTCCGAAATCCAAGTAGCCGCCCAAGACGTTCACTGGGAAGACAAAGGCGCTTTCACCAGCGCGGTTTCCCCCGTGCAGGCTAAAGACGCCGGCGCCACGCTCACCCTTATCGGCCACAGCGAACGCAGAAGCGTTTTCGGCGATACGGACGAAATTTTGAACAAAAAAGTAGCCGCCGCCCTGCGCCACGGCTTGAAAGTTGTTTTCTGCGTCGGCGAAACCTTGGAAGAACGCGAAGCCGGCAAAACCTTGGAAGTAATCGAAAACCAGCTTAAAAACGGCCTCAAAGATTTTACCGAAGAACAATTAAAAGGCATCATCATCGCTTACGAACCCGTGTGGGCCATCGGCACCGGCAAAACCGCCACGCCCGAACAGGCGCAGGAAGTTCACGCCGCCACCCGCGCGTATTTGGCCAAAGCCTATTCTCCGGCGTTTGCCGAAGCTACCCGCATCCTCTACGGCGGCAGCGTGAAAGACTCCAACGTGGACGAAATCATGGCCAAACCCGATGTGGACGGTGCGCTCGTAGGCGGACAGTCTTTAATCGCGGACAAATTCGCCCGCATCATCAACTTCAACAAATAGGAGTTTTGTATGAACCCGGCTAAACTGATTGACCATACCATTTTAAAACCCGTCGCCTCGAAAGAGGATGTTCGCCGCATTTGCGACGAAGCCAAACAACACGGTTTCTTCAGCGTCTGCATCAACCCGTACTGGGTGGCGTACGCCAAAGAACTCTTGCAAGGCACGGACGTAAAAGTGTGTACGGTCATCGGTTTTCCGCTGGGGGCCAATACCACGGCCGTAAAAGAATACGAAACGCGGGACGCTTTGAAAAACGGCGCCGACGAGATTGACATGGTCATCAACCTCGGCGCCCTTAAAAACGGCGACTATGACACCGTTTTGAGCGATATCTCCGCCGTGCGCAAAGCGTGCGAAGGACATATTTTAAAAGTCATTATCGAAACGTCCCAGCTGACGGAAGAAGAAAAAGTAAAAACCTGCGAACTGGCCGCCAAGGCCGGGGCCGATTTTGTAAAAACCTCCACCGGGTTCACCGGCGGCGGTGCCACTGCGGCCGACGTGGCGCTGATGCGCAAGTCCGTTCCCGCAAACATGCAGGTAAAAGCGTCGGGCGGAGTACGCTCGCGCGAAGATTTTGACGCAATGGTAGCCGCCGGGGCCACCCGTATCGGCGCCAGCAGCGGCGTAAAGATTATCGAGGGCAAATGATTAATAATTGGGACGTTATTTCCCGGCTGGACCCGCAAACCGGCGGACTGCGTTACACGCTTGTAACGGACGGCACGGAACACGACGTGCGTTTGATTGCGAAAAAATTGCAAGGCTTTGTGCAGGAAGCCGTACCCGCCGTTGCGCCGTACGTATATGCTTTTGAACTGCCCGAAATGTTGGATGAAGAAACCTTGTCCAAAATTCGCACCGCGGCAGCGGAAGCGGCCGAACAAAGCCGCAAAGTGAACGAATTTGTCCCCGGCGGCGTACTGGGCGACCCGCTTTTTAACGCAAAAGAATCCCAACAGCCCGGAGCGGAAGGCTCCATCGGCACTATCGAACCCGCCGACAGCTTTTTCCGCACACCCGCGCCGCAGCCTCCCGCCGCACCTCAGCCCGCTCAGCAGGAGCCCAACGCTAAAGACACTTCCGGCGAAATAACCATTAACGACAAGGACATGCTGATTAAAGACATGGAAGGCACCTTGCTCGACAAAATGCCGCTGGAGGATATTTTCTCCGCCGAAACCAAATACGACATGTTCCTGGATCTGGAAAACCAAAAACTCGTTAAAAATTCCCAAATCCAGCGCGAACAGAAAATGGGCAACTTGGCCGACGGAAAAGACAGTTTGGAAGAAACGTTCAACGTTTTTGAACAGAAAATTAAAGACCAGACCTGCATTATCGATTTAGAAGATTTAAACACCATTACCGACCGCCTGGCGAAAAAGGACCTCAGCTTCGTCCAGCACGCCAACACGAACCCGCCGCAGGAGGTTCCGCAGGAACTCCGCCCGCAGGAAACGGATGCGGTGGTGTCCCCGGCGGGAGAAAACCTGACCGGCGGCGACGCGCCCGCGCAAGAACCGCAGCCGTCCGCCGTGGAAGGGCTGGCCCAAATCAGTTTAAGCGTTCAACCGCCCGAGCCGCAAACGCCGGAAGAAAATGATATTATCCGCGCGGCCATTCCCGCCGCACCCGAACCGCCGGTGCTGGATGAAGGGACATTCTCGTTTTCACAGCTGGATAAAACCCAGCCCGATACGGCCGACCGCTCACCGTCCCCCACGCTTTTTACAATCCGCAAAGCAAACGCCGGCGAACAAAAAGACAACGCCGAACCCCAGGGGCAAGAAGACGCGGCTTCCGTCGACCCGATACCGGAAGAAGTCAATGTAACCCCTACCAGAGCGCCCGTGCGCGCGCACGCAAAACCGATTTCTCCCGCAGATGCCGCAGACGATCTGCCGGAAATTACAATCCGCGGACAAAAAATAGATTCGCTGGAAAAGACTTTCAACCTGGAAACCACGCTTAATGCCGAAATTATGCGCACCCAGTACGAAAAATCTTTTCACAACCCGCAGGATCCGCCCACCATGCATCACGTGGTGTACCCGATCCCGCAGCAACCGGCCGTACCGCAGATTCCGGCGCAGAACGCGCCCAAGCCCGAACCGGAAATTTCCGTTCCGGCCAACGCCGATACTCAACCCGGCCCGGAACCGACCCGGCAAACCCAACCAGAAGAACACACAGGGGAACCTCTTATGGAAGAAAATCTCGAAGAAAAAACCACTTTCCGTATCCGCCGCAAAACTGCCGCGCCCGCGCAACCCGTACCGCCCGCTCCGCAAGCCCCGGTGCCTCCGGCCCCGGCCATGCCCGCCGCTCCTGCAGCTGCGCCCGTCCAGCCGGCTCCCGCCGCGCCCGCAACACCGGCGCCGCAGCCTGCCGCACAACCCGCGCGCCCGGCGACGCCCAACCCCGTTATTGAAAAAACCAAAACGATTGACCATTCTATCGAGCTTCCCCTGTCGGAACTGAAAAAGCACAACTGGCCGCTGGAAGTGCCCATGGTGCCCACGTACACGTTGGAAAACATGGTCATGTCCGTCAACCGTTTTGCGCACGCGACGGCTATTTCCGTTATCGAAAACCCGGGCAAACTTTACAACCCGCTCGTTTTTCACGGAGCCACCGGCACGGGCAAAACCCATTTCCTAAATGCCATGGCGTATGCGTTTTCCAAAAAATACGGACAGGAAAACATTTTTATGACCAACGGCGTGCGCCTTTCGCGCGGCATTCAGCGCTACGTAATGGAAGGCAATATCGAAAAGTTCGAAAAATTTATGGATACGGTAAAAGTTCTTCTGATTGACGACATTCACCTCCTCGCCATCAACGAACAGAACCGCGCCCATATTTCCGCGCTGCTCAACAAATTTTTACGCGAACAGAAGCAAATCGTCATTACGTCCAAATATCCGCCGGAAAGTTTGGAAAAACTGGAACAGCTGATCCGCTTTAAGCTGGACTCGGGCTGGATTTCCGAATTAAAACCCACCGGCGGCTCCACGCATTTCAAAATCGTCAAAAAAATGCTTTTGGAAAACGGCGTAGATTTAAACGATTCGCAAATTACCGCGTTTTTTGGCGGCTCGCACATGACGCTGGGCACCATCACGCGCAGTATCCGCCGCTTAAAAGTGCTGGAAAACTTAATGTATCCGCATATGCGCGAAGAAGAACTTTCCCAGGCCAACATCTTCGAAAAACTGCTGGCCACCACCGGGGAAGACCAGTCCAGCCAGCTTTTAACCAAAGACCCGATGGACATTACCACCATCACCGCCTCTTCGAATACCGACTGGGGCCGTATCGGTTTTTTCTATCCGCAAAACAACTCGTCCATGATGCCGTGGATGGTCTATGCGCTTGAACAGCGCGCCAAGGAACTGGGCATCCCGGGCGGGTTTGAAATTGCGGTACGTTCTTCGTACTCAACGGACAACATCATTTCGTCGGCTTTCAAAATCGCCAACCTGTGCGACAACAAAAAACTCAAAGGCGCGGTAATTTTGGGCCCGGCGCTGACGGTGTGCGAACCGTCCGTACGCGAAAACTTTTACGACATCCTTACACACATGCTGGAAATTATGCTCATCCGCTGCGGTATCATCAACGCGGAAGCTGCCAAAGCCCCCAGCACGTACGTAAAAGTAATTTCCGAACTAATGAGATAGCCCATGAAAAAACTTTTTACGCTTACGCTCGCCGCCCTGTGCCTGTGTGCTTGCGGCCACTCGCTTAAAACCGCCGTTAAAAACGGCGCGATTGCGCCCGCGTTTAACGACACGCTCCTGACCGGGGATTACCTGTGGGTGCGCGGTTTCGGCGCGGCCAACCCGAACCACCAAACCGATTCCCAGCGTCGCATTATGAGCCGCGAAGCGGCCATCGCCCACGCCTATCAGCGCGCCAGCGAAGTGCTTTACGGCGCGAACCTGGAAGCCAATGTGCAGGTGGTGGACGCGGTGTCGGCCGGAAGCACGATTGAATCGGGCACGAACGGCGTCATCAGCCACATGGAACTTGTTTCCACGGAATATATGGAAGACGGCGGCTGCGCCGTCATCATGCGCCTAAACAGAGAGCGCCTTAAAAAAGCCGGATTGGACCCGGAGGATAAATAATGAAAAAGTCAATTTTGTGTCTGTTGGCCGCGGCGGTTATTTGCTCGGCCTGCGGGGGACTACGCGTTGGACCCAAAGGGGAAGGCGAATACGTATACGCCGAATCGCTCGTTCCGTATGACGAGAACAATTTAAAACAAATGAAAAAAGACGGCGAACTGGCCGCCCAGCGCGCCGCCGTGGAACAGGTGGCGGGCGTGTTTATTTCGTCGGCCACGACGGTGGACCAGGCCCAGCTCGTAGAAGATAAAATCACCTCTAAAACCGCCGGATTCATCCGCAGAAGCCACGTGCAAAAAGCCTACCGCAAAGGTGACCAATGGTATACGCGCCTCAAAGCCATGGTGCTTGTAAAGGACATTGGGGACATTATCAAACAGTCCGAGTCCGACGCGTTTGCAAAAAAAACCACCATTTTGGTAACTTCCCGCGAAATGAACGGGGAAGACATTTCCCTGCGCCAGGACTGCAAACAAGCCATTTACCGCGCTTTAAAGAACCAGCCGTTTGCGCTTGTGAACGGGGACAATTTAAGTCAAAACAATATCGAAGAACCCACCTCCGTCATCGACAAAGCCCGCACCGAAGGGGCGCGTTTTGTCATCGTGGCGGACGTGGAAACCAACCCGCTGATTGCGCTGGCCGGCACCGCCTCTCCGTTTAAAACGTACCGTGCGCGCGCCAACATTCGCACCTACGCCACCAACAACTACGCGCTGGTGGCCGAAGGCGCACAGCAATTATCCGGCCTGGACCCGCTGCCGGATATCGCCGCGCAAAAATCCATCTCCGCCGCGTGCGAAGCCGCCGCCAAACAGCTGGCCGAACCGGTCAACGCGGCTATCAACTCGGCCAAAACGTTTAATTTAACCGTCAAAGACGTAAACACCATCGAACGGTTGAAACAAATTCAGAATATCTTTAAAGACTTGCGCGAAATTGAAGATTTCAACCTCGTGCGCTACGCCAATTCCAGCGCGCAGTTTGAAATTTCGGCCAATATCGCCACGCCCGAAGAACTGGCCGCCAAAATCATCCGCAAATACAACGTCAATTTTACGGTGGTGACGATTACTCCGTCCGCCATTGTGTTGAGTTTTAACTAATATGCTGGCCAACGTATGCACCGGAGCCATAAAAGGCATTGAAGGCTTTGCCGTGTCCGTGGAAGTGGACATCGCGCCCGGTATGCCCACGTTGGCCGTTGTCGGTCTGCCGGACGCGGAAGTGCGCGAAAGCAAAGAACGCGTCGTGGCCGCCGTACGCAACAGCGGTTTTGATTTTCCCACCAAACGCATTACCGTCAATTTAAGCCCCGCCGAGCTGCGCAAAAGCGGCACGCAATTCGATTTGCCGATTGCGCTGGGCATTCTGGCCGCCAGCGAACAGCTTTCGCCCGAAGCCGCGGCCAAGTTAAAAGATTTGCTCGTTTTAGGGGAACTCGCGCTGGACGGTTCCCTGCGCCCGTGCGCCGGGGTGCTGCCCATGCTGATTTCCTGCAAAAACCTCGGCAAAACCGCCGTCATTCCG
>JAUNWB010000016.1 GCA_030540535.1 Elusimicrobiales bacterium | reverse complement strand
TTCCCCTATGGGGAAAAAATTAGAAATTGTCAAAGAACAATTCCGGCGCAAGTTGGCAACTTGTGAACGGGTCCCTAATAAGGACAGCACTTGCATATACCAATTTTGATGGAAAACCCCATCAATTATGTGAGTGCAACCCAACTATCGGCCTCGCCAGCCATAAAAAGATAGTTGGGGTTTTATTTTACCAATTTTTAGGGAGGTGCTATGGAAGAGAAACAAACTAAAATACCTTGCTACTTTTTCCCTTCTGCCAAGGCAATAGATTGGGAGTGCGCCCATATATTGCATCAAATCGGTGATAAGTGCTGGGTTACATATTCAGTGATGGTAAGCACATACCCATGTTTTTTTGAAGACCGGCACGCGGTAGGAACCATGGATAAAAACGTATTTGTGGGACTTGAAAAAGCACAAGAAGAAAGAAGATACCGCCAAGAACAAAATATACCAAACATGATTTCTATCTTAGAAGCCCGCATAGAAGCATTAGAGAAAAAGGAATCTTCCCATGATTGACACAGAAAAAATAACGCAAGGCAAATTCTTTTACCACAAGGGGATTTCGGAATTGGTGTTTGACCGGGAAGCTACGGCAGATATTATAGGCTGCACTCCTGAAAACCTCCGATTTCTCCGCAAGGAAAACTCCTTAAAACCTATGAAAGCCAGGTTTAAACGCGCTTTAGTATTCGCCCAAAGCGACATTGAAAATTACCTTAAACAGAGGGATTAACATGAAAACCTTTATCCACTTGTTGCAGCACCCCGAAGATTTAAGCGCCCCCGCCGCGTTTGTGCTTATGGCGGGTATAGAAGGAATCACCCTTTTGATGTTTGTATGGAACATTTAGGAGGCCTTATATGACGGTAGAAGAAAAAATACGAATCCTTAAAGCCAAACGGGCCAATATATTAGGCCGCGCCCAAAAACAAACGAGAAAGCTGGAACGGGAGTTTAAAAACGAAATGGGCAGCAAGCGGCCTTTAATGGAGCAGGTAAAGAGTTTTGGCGGGCGGTATTACGCCACAGTTGGGCCGCTTTTAAAACAGGCCAAAGAGTACCAAAAGGCCATGGAACTTTTGAAGTAACCGTTCTTCATGGAGCGCCTCTCCCCCGGTGGAGGTAAAAAGAGCCGGGCAAGATTTTAGCAGTACAACCATTTTATGAGCCGTAGAG
This sequence comes from Elusimicrobiales bacterium, assembly GCA_030540535.1. GTDB lineage: Bacteria > Elusimicrobiota > Elusimicrobia > Elusimicrobiales > Elusimicrobiaceae > Avelusimicrobium. The sequence continues at coordinate 9,982 of JAUNWB010000016.1, read as the reverse complement.
GGCATTACAATACTCTTCCCATGATTTAGGGGGCCGGCTGAAAGCCCAGGCAAGTAACCCACCCCTACCCAGGCGAAAACGCGCCCAAAGGCATTTTAGGCCCAGTAACCGCGTTTACAAGTTGGCCACTTTACGGCAAGCGCAGAGAAGCACAGGGGGCTTATCGGAACCGGTAAGCATTGCGCACTTTATACTGCGACGGCATACGGGAATAAACCGGGCACGGCAGAATAAAGACTCTCTACCCTTAAACGCGGACGTATCGCACCCAAACAAAAAAGTAAGACGTTTCTGTTTACTTTTAATTTTTTTGGGGGGTAGGGGGGCCTTTACCTGCTCCGGCTCCGGGAATTATAAAAGACTGTTATGACTGTTAAGAAGATTTATTAAGAGTTATAAGAAGTAACAAGAAGTATTTAGTTTTATGTAAGTTCTTTGACAGTTAACGCGCTCGTAGCTCAATGGGTTAGAGCAACCGACTCATAATCGGTGGGTTGAAGGTTCAAGTCCTTCCGGGCGCAAAGATTAAAAGCCGAAGTTTGTTCTACGACATGCCGAAAAGTTGCGATGACCGAGATTCCAACGCTGAAGGTGCGGATGAGTAGCTACGCCCGCAACACGGAGGCCGCAACAGTGCAAACAACGGTATGCGGAAAGCTACTCCGCACGGGTGCGCCCGTTACAGCGCACAGATTTTTTAGATTTCCCGGCAAACAGTACCGGGCGGGCGCGCGGGCCTTTTCATCCCGTCTCCGTAGTCGCGCCCGAGAGATTTGAAGTACACCCCGCCGGACAGTATACCTGTTGCGGCGGCCAAAGACAGGCTGCGGACTTGAACAACCCGCGGCGGATAGAACGACAGTCTCTTACAGCCCTCCCGGCAGGCGTTAAATGCCGGGAACGATTTGACGGTGTGATTCACCAGCCAAAAAACATCCGCGAGCGCGGCGCGTAAACGTTCACCGCGTGCCGGCCCGTTAGGCACAATTACGGGCACAACAACGGGTACAAAGGGGCGGATAAATTGCTTCCGCCCCGATATTTGGAGGCAATATGCAAAAGGGAATACTTACGATGCTTAAGCAGGTGTATGAAAAATGCGAAAAAGCCGAAAAGGCTTCGTCGTTGGCGCGGGATATTGATTTCAGCGATATTTTTAAACCTTTTTAGGATAGGATATGAACAAACAAATAAAAGAGTTTTGCAAAAAATACGGTATAACTGAAGCCCAGTTTTTCGGTAAAGAAGAAATCGGCGGCTCCCTGGACTTGGGAAGCGTAACCGAGCTGCCGGAAGGGTTTAACCCGACTGTGGGCGTTTGGCTGGACTTGAGGAGCGTAACCGAGCTGCCGGAAGGGTTTAACCCGACTGTGGGCGGCATCCTGTATTGGAAAAATGGGAATAAATATATTGGTACTAATGTGGTTAAACCGAATATCCCGGAGCCGGAGCTGGAATGGCATGGCGGAAAGTACGTTAAAATTGACGGTATTTTCTGCGAGGTTATTAACAAAAAACAACAGGGTAAACAAATTATCCGCAAATGCCGGAAGGTAAATTCGGACAAAAAATTCTTTATCGTTTCCATTGAAGGGGTACACGCCCACGGGGACACGATTAAAGAAGCGCGGGACAGCTTTATCTATAAAATCAGCAAGCGCGATACGAGCGAATATAAGGGGCTGACGCTTAAAAGCAAAGTATCGTTTGCGGACGCAATTAAAATGTACCGCGTGATTACGGGTGCGTGCGAAGCCGGAACGCGGATGTTTGTGGAAAGCCTGCCCAAAGCGGACGTGAAAAAGACGTACACGGTGGCGGAAATGATAGCGCTGACGAAAGGGCAGTACGGGGCTGAAACATTTGCCCGTTTTTTTAAGGAGGAAAAATAAAATGGAAAATCAAATTGTAAATACGGAAAGTAATATGCCGGCGGTATTAAGCAAAGAAAAATTAAACGAGTTTTTAGACATCGCAGGCGTGGGCCGCGGTTTACCCGCGGACAAACGCCGCCAGTTTGTGGAAATCGCGCAGGCGTACCAGTTAAACCCGTTCAAGCGCGAGATTTACTGCATTTCGTACGCGGGAAATACGTCCATTATTACGGGTTACGAAGTGTATATCAAACGTGCGGAGCGCACCGGCAAACTGGACGGGTGGAATGTGGAAATCCACGGAGAGGGGGACGATATGTCCGCCGTCATCACTATTTACAGAAGCGACTGGAAGCAGCCGTTCAAACACGAGGTGTATTTTGAAGAGGCGGCCAACCGCAACAAAGCGGGGGAACTCAACAGCGTGTGGGCCAAAATGCCGAAGTTTATGCTGAAAAAAGTGGCGATTGCGCAAGGTTTCCGGCTGTGCTTTTCGGACGAACTGGGCGGAATGCCGTACACGCAGGACGAACTTGGCCCCGAAGAGGTAAAACCCTCCGCCAAACCCGTCTCCGCGGTGCAGGAAGCGGAGCTTGCCATTCCGCAGGATGCGCTGGCAGCCTTGGAGCAGGCACAAACCAAGGCGGATTTAAAACAAATCTGCCGAGACGTGGTTACCGCGCTAGGCGACGCATACAAGCCGGCGCTTAGCAAATACTACCGCGAACACGCGGGCGCGCTGGAGGACTGATATGGAACTGCAAATAAAGTCCCAAGAACTGGCGCCGATTGAGGCCAATTTGGCGCAAATCAAAGACTATGTAAGCGGTGTGGTGGCCAAATATCAAAACGCCGCTTACACGGACGAAGAGATGAAACTGGCCAAGGCCGACCGCGCCGAGCTGCGCCACCTGAAAGAAGACATAGAGGTAAAGCGCAAGCGGGTAAAGACCAAATGGAACGCTCCGTATTTGGCATTTGAAACCCAAATCAAAGCCATTACCGCGCTGATTGACGAGCCGGTGGCCCTTATTGACGGGCAAATTAAAGATTACGAAGCGCGGCGGAAAGAATCCCGCAAGGCGGAGCTGCAGGCCGTGTTTGACAAGGCTAACACGCTGGGGCCGCTGGTGTCGTTTGAAAGCGTATTGGAACCCCAATGGCTCAATGCGTCGGTATCATCCGGCAAGGCGACTACTTCGCTGATTGGCAAGTTGGAGGGAATGGCCAAAGATATCGCCCAGTTGGAAAGCGTGGTATCTGCCGAAAACCGCACCGTGTGCGTAAAGCATTATTTGGACACGCTGAACCTTGCTGACGCCCTTTTGAAAGATACTCTGCTCAAACAGGAAAAGGCCAAGCAGTCGGCGGTATTGGGCGCGGCGGAACCGGAGCAAGTACCGCAACCGCCCGCCGTACAGGCAAGCGCGGACGAAGAGGATATTTTTGCAGATATGCCCGCGCCGAAAGACTATCCCGAAAGCCGCCGGTTTGTAATTACCGGCACACCCGCGCAAATTAACGAACTGCGCCGCGCCGCGAATGGAATCGGCGTAAAAATGCACGAGGTATTTTAGGAGGAAATTTATGGGCATTTGTTTGGCCGCTATGGGCGGACTAAAAGTAGAACACGTTAAAGGTAATAAAAACGGGAATCCTTACGAGTTTTTCTCGTTTGAAAAAAGTTTTAAAAATCAGAAGGAAGAATGGGAAAGCAAAAGTATTATTTTAAAACCCAATGAAATGCTGGTTGCGGCGGAGTTGTTAAATATGGCCGTAGCGAAGATTATATCTGCCAGTACCAAAAAAAGAAATGATGCCAAAACGGCTAAAGCGGCGGAAATCGGACACGAAACCGAAGATAGCGTTTCTGACGATACGCCCTTTTAATAGGAATAATTCTTATGAGCAAAATATATGAAATTGCCTGTCAAAAGGAAATCATGCCGCTGTATGTGGACTTAAAGAAGGCTTTGGAGAAAGGCCGCTTGCTTACCGTAGAAGTGAAAAGCAAGGCCAGCAAGACAAAAGAACAGCTGGGGTATTATTGGGACGTGGTGCTTCCGCGCCTGCAGCAGCGGATGCGGGAGGACGGGAACGAACTCAGCCTGGCGCAGATTAACCAAATGTTAAATGAACGGTTTTTTTGCGTAACGAAAACAGTGGACTGGAAAGACCCCCAAGGAGTGCAGCATGTACACGTTATCCGCACTGCTAAAAGCAAATCCGGAGCCAGCAAAGACCAAATGGCCGAATTTTTAGACAGCGTGATCCGCTGGGCGGCCACGGATTTAAATGTTTTCATCCCGGAACCTGTGAAAGACCTCTCCCAGGTTCCGTTCTAACGTAAACCCTGCCGGGGGCCGCCTCCGAAATACACACAAAAAGGCCCCCGGTTTTTGGAGGAATATGAACAATTTAATAAACAAGATAATAAATGCAGACTGTATAGATATTTTAAAAAAATTACCTGATAAAAGCATTGATTTAGTATTGACGGATCCACCATATCGAAATAATAAGGATAATGCGCCCACCAAAGATATGCGATTAAATGGATATAGAGATTTGGGAAATAAGCCAACCGAGGAAATATTCGAAGAGATTTTTAGAGTGTCTAAGAATCAAATTATATTTGGTGCCAATAATTTTAATCTTCCAAATTGTAAAGGTTTTATAGTTTGGGATAAAAAACTTCCTTTTAAATTCACTATGTCTATGGCAGAAGTTGCTTGGATGAGCGAAGGTCTTAGCACAATATCCAAAATATACCGTATAGCGGCTTTTGCTCAAAAAAACAGAATACATCCAACACAAAAACCTTTGCAACTGTTTGAAATGATTTTAAATGATTACAGTAAGGAAGGGGATTTGGTGCTGGATTGCTTCAGCGGATCCGGGACTACGACTATTGCTTGTTATAACTTGAACAGACGTTTTATTTGTGTGGAAAAAGACTACTGCTATTGGGCCGATTCAATAGAACGGTTAAATAATTCGCAAAAGCAAATGCAATTATTTGGGAGAGGAATATGATACACGCGGAAAGTAACTTTCAGCAAATGGCTGTAAGAATGCTTCGGGCTAACGGGTTTTACTGCTTTAGCGTACCCAATGGCACGCAATTAAAACCCACGCAAAGCCGAATTGCAAAGGCCGAAGGAATGCTGGCTGGCGTGAGCGACGTAATCATCCTGTTGCCCGGCGGTAAGACGGTGTTTGCGGAGTTTAAAAACCCCAACGGCAAAGGACGCCAAAGCCCGGCGCAGCGGGATTTTGAGGAGAACGTTCGGGCATTTGGCTTTGAATACCTGTTGTGGAGCGACTGGAAACAGGTAGAAGATTTTATCAACGGGCGCAAAAAAGAATTGGCGCCAATTATAAAGTAGGAGGAACCGACTGATGATTTGGATATTATTATCGTGCGGTGTTGGAGCGCTGTACGGGGCGTACAAATTGGGCAAAGCCAAAGAGCGGGAAAATATACGGCGGGAATGGCGAAAAGTGGAAGCGCGTAGAATAGCGGCCAAACAGGCGGGAGAGCGGGACTATGACAAGACACAGAACAAATAAACGGGAATTGACGCCGCAGGAGCCTTGCGGGCGCATGTATTGTGCGCGCTATGACGTAACGTCCAATGTTTGCGCCGGATGCGCGCGCAACGAAGAGGGCAAATTTAGGGGCTGCTTTAGGCCGGGAGGGAAAAAATGAGCAGATACCCAAAAACGAAAGAACTTGAGTTGTATGTTGAGTTCGCCGGAGCCGAATGGTACTGCACGGTTAGATATAACCCGGGCTATGAAGCCCCGCATTGTAGCAACCACGACGACCCGCGATTTTCTGACCCCGGATGTGAGCCCGAATTTAACCTTGTTTCGGCCAAAGTAACGGTAGACTGCGGCAAAACGTTCTACGAACTTACAAAAGCCGAACTGGAAGAACTGAAAGAACGTTACGGGGACGAGTTGGAAGAAAAAGCCGCGGACTCTTATTCTGATGATAATTCCGATTATTGGGAGGATTAATGGAGGAAATATGAGTATTCACAAGATGGCCGAATCGGCCTTTAACAATGTTAGTTTTGACCCGGATGGCCGGGCGGCAACATTTGAAGCGGAATTTGAGAGGGAAAACCGTCGGATATTGGCACTTTGCGGCCAATATGGTATATCCCCCGATAAATTTATAAAAAAGCACGAAAAATTGGCTTCGGCTTATTTGGCTTCGGAAAGCCGTTGCGCAAGTTGGGCAATAACCGGCCCGTCACGATTTCCGGCTAGAACAATGGAAAAACGCGCCACTGCTGCCCATAAACATTTGGCCGCGTTGGTTTATTTTCGCGAAAACGTAGAAAGAATGTTGAAGCGTATCAGCCGGCGCAATGAAACGCAGGACGACAAAAAGAGTGTTTGGCTCCAAAAAATAGAGCAGTTGGAAAAATTGCACGCCCAAAAGAAGGACATAAATGCCCTTATTAGGAAAGGCAAACGGCAAGAAATTGAAGACAAATACAACACAACCCTTCCAGTTAATTTTTTTGGTTTTCCTGATTATGATTTACGCAATGAATTAGCAAATATTAGACGCCTTAAAGCCCAAGTTGCCGAAATTGACCGCGCGCGTGAAACAAAAGCGGAAAGCGGCTTTGAGTTTGACGGCGGACGTGTAGAGTTTGAGCCGGAAGAAATCCGCTATAACGTATATTTCGACGAAAAACCAAAAGCCGAATTGCGCGATAAATTAAAATCCCGTGGCTTTAAGTGGTCCCCCAAACGTGAGGCGTGGACGCGCGGAGCAAAAACTATAAGTATAGAAATAATCAAAGCTATTTTATTGGAGGAAGCGAGAAATGCCGTTCATTAAATTGACACAAATTGAGAGCGATTTTTGCACAGAAAACTTTAAGTTGGTTCCAAAAAATTTTCCTTGTTATCTGCAAACAGATACAATCGGCGGATTATGTATTACCGAAGAAGGAACCCGAGTAGAATTATTACATCATCGTTTGTTTTTTATCATCGTAAAAGAAACGCCGGAGGAAATTCTGCGGCTGATTAAGGAGGCGGAAAATGCAAAATAAACTTAAACCGTGCCCGTTTTGCGGTTGCAAAACTGTTCGTCTTAATCACTGTTGTTCTTTTCAATACCTAAAAGTTAGGTGTGCAATAATTGAATGCGGTAAATGTGGCATTTTTATAAAAAGAGCTAACGAAAAACGTGCTATAGAAGCATGGAACCGCCGCGCAGGGGAGGAATAGTATATGAAAGTAGCTTGGTTTAGTTGTGGGGCTACTTCTGCGGTAGCCTGTAAGTTGGGATTAAAATTGTATCCCGAACTGGGAATTTATTATATTGAAACTGGGTCTCACCACCCAGACAATAAAAGATTTTTAAAAGATTGTGAAAAATGGTTTGGAAAAGAAATTGTAGTTCTAAAAAGCGAATACAAAGATGTCGCGGATGTGGTTTTGAAAAAGAGATTTATAAATTCTCCCTATGGAGCTGCTTGTACTAAAATTCTTAAAACTCAGGTTCGTCAAAAGTTTGAATATGAGAACGATATTGATACTTATATATGGGGTTTTGAGAAAGGAAAAAAAGAAGAAAATAGGGCTTTCCGTATGCGACAACGCTATCCAAATTTTAAGCATATCTTTCCATTGATAGATAATAATCTGGATAAGGAAGAGTGTCTTTGTATTTTAAAAAGAGCCGGTATAGATTTACCAGAGATGTATCGGCTGGGGTATCATAATAATAATTGCATCGGATGCGTTAAGGGAGGAGCGGGTTATTGGAATAGGATACGAAAAGATTTTCCAGACCAGTTTAAGAAAATGGCTAAAATTGAGAGAGAAATTGGTCATAGTTGCTTGAAAAAATATTTCTTGGATGAACTTCCATTGGACGCTGGAAGAAATGAAAAAGAATTGGAACCAAGATGTAGCATTTTTTGTGGGCTTATAAATGAGGAATAATATGATTACTTTTTTTCTTTCTATGCTTGTTGCTATTTTAATCATAAATTGTTTAGGAGAATAATATGCCCGTACAAATTGATATTGATATGCCTAGCAAGTGTGAATTTTGTTTCTTTTGCGAATCAAAAGAATTTTCGTGTATGTTACGTCCTGAAATGGATATTTGGATTATTGGGCATAAAGATAGACCCGATTGGTGCCCGTTAAAGGAGGTTAAATAATGGCTCAGAACGAAGAAGTTATTGAAATAAATTTTTACAATAAACGCGGATGGGGGGAACGCTTACCGCAAATGACCCGCGCCGAGGCCGTGGAGAGAATGGCGAAGGCTATTTATTTTAAAGCCTGCGGAACGATGAAAGATTACGCCAAATGCAAAAAGGAATATATCCCTTTCGCCGAAGCCGCGCTGGATGCGCTCCTCGGGGGTAAGAATGGCTAAAACCTTGCACTTGACGCTTACCTACCACTGGTGGGACGAAATCGCCGCAGGCCGGAAAACGTGCGAATACCGCCGCTTTACGGAGGGCTGGCGCAAGCGATTAAACGGCGCAAAACGCGGCGATTTGGTCGTATTCCACCGCGGCTATACGGGCCGCACGCTGACACGACGCATAGAGAATATTCGCGTAATTGTGGGATGGGATTTACCCAACGAAGTGTACGAGTATTTCAAAAAACCCAATGAAGAAAAATTCTTCGAAATTCAATTCAGCAAAGAATAAATAAATCAGAAAAATAAATTCGTTGAATCGGCCCCTATTTATGGGGTAGGGGCCTTTTTTGCAAATTTTGAGGTTTTTATGTCAGATAAAATTCACTTATACCCTATACGTCCTGGTGTTTTTAGGTGCCAAAAGCAGATTAACCGTATTCGTTTTGTGGAGGACTTTTACGGCACCCAAAAACAATGCGAACCCAAGGCAAGAGCGTGGTGGGAAGATATCAAATCCCGTTACCGCGACAACTGGGACGGAACCAAAACATGGGATTTTTTCAAAACAAAATGGGAAGAATGGGCTCGTTTAGAAACTAAGGCCAAACTGCCTTTGGAAAAACGCACCATCGACGAATACAAACGCGCGTTTACCCAGGCCGAAAGGCTTATTTCCCCCCTCCGATACTTGGCCGATATCACACTCCAAAAGTTACGCTTAGCCCGCGGGGTGCTGGAAGACGAGGCGCGCGCCAAAGACGCAGATAATTATGGCCCCAACAAGTTCGTAGGCTGTATGCGCGCCAGTCTGATTTGGGCTATGGAGCGCGGGTACATGAAAGATATTCTGCTTGATAACTTTCGGGCTCTCCCGGTAGCCGAAGTAGAGGTAAAAACCCAAAGCATTCGGGAAATTGAACTTCTTTTAAAGTACGGTAGCCCCAAAGAACGTGTGGTTATCCTGCTGGGTTTTGACTGCGGTTGTCGGCCCGAAGAAATCGCCAACTTACTTTTAGATAATTTGGATTTGGAAAATGGCTTTGCCGATATTACCCCACATGAAGCCGACCGAAAGAAAGGGATTAGGAGGTGGCATCCGAAAGTTTGGAAACGCCGCCAAATTCGCCTTACGGCACGCCTTGTTACAGAAATCCAAAAGTTAGCATCCAAAGGCCCTTATCTCATATTAAACCAATACGGCGAAGGCTATTCTTTGCAGGGCTTCTCAAAAATGTACCGTGAGTTTGTGAAAAAAGTAAATACACTTATCCGGGAACAAGAAGATAACCCGCTTAAAATCACGGGTACCTGTAAGACCTTACGTAAAGATTATAGTACCAGTAGGCAAGGTAAAGGAGCTACTATTGAGGAAACAGGAAACAGTATGGGACACGCAGACAGTAAGGTTACACGCAAGAACTATACAGATACTTCTACTCCCGAAATGAAAGCACAAGAGCGGGAGCGGCTCAAAAAAATGGACCAGTTTATTGTTCCTTTACAATACTAACATAACCCCGGAAGAAATTCCGGGGTTATCAGTAGCGTTTTTAGTAGCGTTTTTTATTGCTAAATTTTCTTTTTTATGTTTTTTTATTACAACTTATTACCAAAATACCACGACGAAGAAGGCAATAAAAAACCCCGACTAAGTCGAGGAATATGGTTCTATAGGAAAACGGAGAGGGAG
>JAUNWB010000344.1 GCA_030540535.1 Elusimicrobiales bacterium | reverse complement strand
GCAATCATTAAAACGTTTAGAAAGCCGGAATTTTAAGGGAATATTATTTTTATGGTCCGAGCAAAAAAGATAAGGTTTACTTTTTTGCGAGTTATAAAAATACCTTTAAAATCCGGCTTTCTGTTTTACAGATTGCCTAGCTTTTTGGTTCCTTTTTTGCAATGAAAAAAGGAACTCTTATTACTCTTCCCAGCGGATGAACAGCGGCGTCAGCACGTTGGGGATGTCCTTATTGGCGGGGAGGATACGCATTGCGTAATCCTGCCGTCCGCTGTTAAGCGGCGACATGGACACTTCGTACGTATACGCTTCGCCGTCTTTGCCGGTGCAGTTCATGTCGATGGCGTCTTCTTTCACGATGCCGCCGAGCGTCCCGCGCTGGCCGAGGTACAGTTCCACCTGGATGTCTTCCGGCGCCAAATTGCCCAGTTGCACGCGGGCTTTAAAGTTCACCTTGTCGCCCATTAAAATGGCTTTTTCGGGCTGGGGGGTGGCGTCGGTCACGCTGACGCGGTACCAGTTTTCGGCGATTCTGCTTCTCCACTGGGCGACGGCCTGCGCTTTGCCTTCTTCCTGCAGAATCATGCCGTAGTTGTTGGCCGGAATGTAGAAGCGTTCGTAGTATTCTTTTACCATGCGGTTGGTGTTGAATACGGGCGCGATGTGTTTGACGGATTCTTTCATCAAATTAAGCCACGTGGCGGACAGACCGTTTTCGTCCTTGGCGTAGTACGCCGGGGCGATTTCCTGTTCGATAATGCTGTACAGGGATTCGGATTCCACCGCATCGCGTTCTTCGGCGGATTTGTAGTTCTCCGGGCCGCCGATGGACCAGCCGAAATCGCACGGGCCGACTTCGTCCCACCAACCGTCAAGCACGGAGAGCGCAAGCGCGCCGTTTAAGGCGGCTTTCATGCCGCTGGTGCCGCTGGCTTCCATGGGGCGCATGGGGTTGTTGAGCCACACGTCCACGCCCTGTACCATGTAGCGGGCGGTGTTCATATTGTAGTCTTCCACGAATACGATTTTGCCTTTAAAGCGCGGATCGTTCTGCGTAAGGCCCACGATGAGTTTAATAAACTCTTTACCCGCCGTATCGGCCGGGTGCGCTTTACCGGCAAATACGAATTGCACGGGGCGGGTAGGGTTGTTGACGATTTTGTCGAGACGGTTTAAATCTTTGAAGAGCAGCGTCGCGCGTTTGTACGTGGCAAAGCGGCGCGCAAAGCCGATGGTCAGCACGTCGGGGCGGAGTACTTTGCTGTTTTTCTTGACGGTCATTAAATCAAAGCCCTGGCGGGTCAGCTGGCGTTTCAAGCGGTTTTGCACCAGGTCGATGAGTTTGTTTTTGCGTACGGAATGGACGTTCCACAATTCTTCGTTGGGGATGTTATCCATTTTGGCCCAGGCTTCGGTGTCGGAGGGGTCAATTTCGCCGCGCTGGTCGTTGTTAAACAGGTATTTGCGGTACAGTTCGTTGAGTTCGTGCGAAATCCAGGACGAGCTGTGAATCCCGTTGGTGATGCTGGTTATCGGCACTTCGCTGACGGGTAAATTAGGCCAGAGGTTTTGCCACATTTCGCGGCTGACGAGGCCGTGCAGTTTGGCTACGCCGTTGCAGAAAGCGGACAGGCGCAGCGCGACGACCGTCATACAATACGTGGCCGATTCGGGCGTTTCTTTGCCCAGGGCCAAAAATTCATCCCAGGAGATGTGCATTTGGTCGGCATAGCTTTGCATGTATTTGCGTACGAGGGCGGGATCAAAATGTTCGTTCCCGGCGATGACGGGCGTATGCGTGGTGAATACGGAGGACGCGCATTCGATTTCGCGCGCTTCGGCTAACGAAAGGTGTTTTTCGTTCATTATATCGATAATGCGCTGGATAAGCTGGATCGCGCTGTGCCCTTCGTT
>JAUNWB010000343.1 GCA_030540535.1 Elusimicrobiales bacterium | reverse complement strand
AAGGTCTGGACGTAATCAAAGAATACCGTTTGGTGGAATCCTCCACGCGTGGAGAGCGCAAAGAATTCAACGAAATGATTTCTTTCGTTACGGCCCAACGGGAACCAATAGCGATTATTACGCATACCGTCGACCGCTTGCAAAGACGCTTCAACGAAACCGTAGATTTATCCCCTCTGGTACAAAACGGCAAAATTGAATTGCACTTTGTATCCAACGGGTTGGTTGTCCGCAAGGACTCCCCCTACTCGGACATTATGATGTGGGACTTTAACGTCGTAGGTGCGCGGGCCTATATTTTCCAGCTCAAAGAGAACACCAAACGCGGAATCCGGCAGAAAATAAAAGACGGCGAATGGCCGGGATTTGCCCCGATAGGCTACCTTAACTATATGGACGGAAAATACCGCAAAATCAAAGTGGACGAAGAACGCGCGCCGCTGGTAAAAAGCGCATTTGAAGAATATGCCTCCGGCTTATACAGCATAGACGAAATCACCCGCCGTTTAAGAAAAAACGGCCTTACCACACGCGGAGGAAAGCTGGTTGCCAAGAATACGGTCCACAAAATGTTACAGAACCCCTTTTATTACGGATTTATGCGCATTAAGGAAGAACTTATCCAGCATATTTACCCGCCTATTATTGATAAACATCTGTTTGACAAGTGCGAACAAATCCGCATAGGCAAGGGACGCCACCAGCCCTTATTCCACCAAAACGACTTTATTTTTAAAGGCATGGTTAAGTGTGATATATGCGGACACCTTATTTCCCCTTATAACCGCATTAAAAAAAGCGGACGAAAATATATATATTTACGGTGCGCCAAGCATTCGTTGGACGGAAGTTGCCCCAACCCGCCTATTAACGAGGAAACCGCGCTAAAACGCGTTACAGAGGGATTAAACGCACTTTGTATAGACAGGGACTTGGCGGAGATAATCCGCCAAGTTTTAATAAAAAATAATAAGCAGGAAGCCCAAAAACGGGTCCAATCCGCAAAAAATACGACAAAAGCCTTGGCGGAAGCCGTCTGTAAGATAGACAAGCTGATTGATTTGCAATTAAGTTCCGCCGCACTGCCGGAAAACGTATTTAAAGCTAAATTACAGGCTTTACAGGAAGAAAAGGCCCGCTGGGAAGCGTTAAAACAGCAAAATACCGTGGATGAACACGAGTTTGAAATTTCGGTGGAAGAGGTGCTGGATTTAGCCCAAAATGCGGCGGAAATCTTTATGAGTTCGCAAATGGCCCAACAAAAGCAAATTTTAAATTGTGTCTTTGCGAACCTGACGATGAAACAAAAAAACCTTTATTTTTTATACAAAAAACCCTTTGACCTACTGGTCAAAGGGTCATTGTGTCCTAAAACGTACCGGGGAAGGGACTTGAACCCTTAAGCCCGTGCGGGCAATAGTTTTTGAGACTATCCTGTATACCAATTCCAGCACCCCGGCAATAAATCGATATATTTATTTTAGCAAATTTTTGCGTAAAATCAAACCATTTTTTTAGTGCCGCAATTATCTGCCCCCACTAAAAACGCCGCCCCAAAATAAGGCGGCGTTTACATTTCAAAAAAACTCCGTTAAAAGCACAGCATGGACGTATATTCGTTCAAGCGTTTTTTAATGTCGCGGCGCGTTAAATTGGCCAGACGGTCCACGCTGAACGATTCAATCGTAAACGAAGCCATCACGTTGCCAATCATCATCGCTCGTTTAATGGACTGCAGCGTATTCCAGTTTTTTTGGCTCGCCAAATAACCGGTAAACCCGCCGCCGAACGTATCACCCGCGCCCGTCGTATCATGCACGTGTTCCAAAATATACGGCGGAAGCTGCGCGATGCCTTTCTTGCTCACCAGCATAGAGCCGTTGGAGCCCAGCTTGATAATCACGTATTTCACGCCTTTGGCCAAGAGCATG
>JAUNWB010000342.1 GCA_030540535.1 Elusimicrobiales bacterium | reverse complement strand
CAGAGGAACGAGGCATGGATCGTCCAGAACCATCTGGACTGTCAGCCGAGGGAGCTCATGGCCGTCATCCCCTATGACTGCGAGCCTGCCGCCATCCGCGTTCCGGTGACGGACTGGACGACGACGGTTGACAGGCTCAGAGAGGGAGACTACTGCTACGATCACATCGCCAGTGCGACCTTCGACGAAGGTGACGGGTTCAACTTCAACGACTTCAACAAGGCGCTTGGAGGCGTAGCCTCCATCAAGGCGTTGGACGCCATCAGAGCGTTCTATCGTCGCATCGAAGAAGAGGCCGATGACCCTCTGACGGCGGAACAGATGTTGCGCGTCAGCAAGGCGACAGCCTACCGCAATCTGATCCGCAACGGCGTCACACAGACCGTTGCGGCGAGCTCCCTCGGAGTGCCCCGGACGACGCTGAACGACTGGGTTCGCGAGCTCGGTCTCGATGCCGAGAACGAGCCTGATGAGGCTGGAAACGGCGGAGTTTCCGTCCGTCAAAGAGATGGCATAGCCAGCAGTTTTGACGACGGACGGACGAGGGGGTCTCGCGCACGCACTATATATATTTCTAAGGGACGCGGGGAAAAGGGCGGTTCCGAGGACCCCGTTCCGTCAAACGGGTGCCTGTCGGAAGGGGTGTTGGAGCCCCCATCGGAAGGGGTCTCGGACCCTTGCTCCGATCACTCTTCCGACACGCCGATCCCCGACGGATCGTACAGCTTCGACGAACTGCGGAGGGCGGTCCACCACTGCATAGGAGATGATGGGGAATGAGAGGATTCGGATCGAGGAATGGGAAGTCCGGGCGGTCGGGGATCGTCCGCATCAGAAGAGGGGGCAGGGTCTACCGCATCCCGGTGGAGAACGGGGTCGTGCCTGACTGGGCGCTCGCCCAGAGATTCCAAGAGGTGGGCTCCACCAACGACATAGACGACGACTCCAGGATAGTCCTTCCGGCCAACTGCACGCCGGAGGAGCTCATCGACTGGTGGATAGACCCGTCGTCTTGCGACATCGCTGGGATCGACACCCGCGATTCGCCGATATACGATGTCTCGGGCGTGCCCGAATCCAAGAGACACGCACAGCGCAGGATGGCGGTCATCGCCGATCCGGAGGAGGCACAGCGCATCCGCCGTATCCTGTCCGAGAACTTCACGCGCGAGGAGCTGGAGGCGATGGCCTCTAACGGCTCCATCGTGATCCGCACGATCCCCGACTGCGGGGACGCCACGGGATGCTACTACCGTCGCCAGGACGGGGTTGAGGTCCCTCTGGTGGTGCTGGAGAGAGGCACGACCCCGGACGGGATTGTGCACGAGATGGTCCATCACCTTCGGGCGGTGGACGACACCCGCAAGGGACTGCTACGCACAGCCTTCCCATCCGACAGGACAGGGAGGCTGAACGAGGGGGTGTTCAGAAGACTGACGAAGAGGCAGAGAGACGAAATCGTGGAACGCGAGGAGAGGGCGACAGTCGCAGAGACGGTGGCCAGGACGGGGATAGACCCCTGCCAATCCGGATACTATGACGGGGTGCAGGGTGTCGATCCCAGAGAGGCATACGTGCAGGACAAGTACATCGTCACGGGGATGCCGGAGGACACGCCGCCATATGAGCTACCGAGGCTCAAAGGAAAGGCGGCACGGAACGCGGTGTCCAACGGCTACGAGTACATGAACGTGGCCCGCGCGAGAATCCTCGACCGCAACGTGAAGAAGCGCTGACAATCCGAGAACTCGACCGCAATCCCAGGGTCCGGGTCATCAGGACTCGACAGAACAGTGAGAGAATGGCAACGAACGCAGTCGATAGGAAGACCATCGATGCGATGAACGAGCAGGTGCGTCAGCAGATGGCGCTTGAGGAGGAGCAGAGGAGGCTGATGAAGGAGGCCAGGAAAGCCGCCAAACAGTTGAAGAGGTCGCAGAGGAAG
>JAUNWB010000015.1:8491-11406 GCA_030540535.1 Elusimicrobiales bacterium | reverse complement strand
GCGACCACTGCCTGTATGTCGGCGAGGGTGACTTTCTTTGTGATTGTCACCCTCGTGGTGAATTTGTAGTGGTTATGTCAGACTGGGAGCCAACGGAATTGTTCCTGCACTGCATGAGAAGAAAGGGTGAGAAGACATGAGAGCGACGAAAATCATTCGAAGAATCGATGAATTAGGAAGAATTGTAATACCAAAAGGCGTGCGGTCACAGTTAGGCATCAAGGAGGGCGACCCCTTCGAACTGTTCACACAGGGCAGGGATGTCATCCTCAAACGCTATCAGCCGACAACAAATATTTCCAATGTGCTGGACGAATTAAAGCGAATGCTTGCCGCTGAACCCAATCTGAAATGCGGCCCTACACTGCTGGAAAAGGTGGCGGAGATGCAGCTGCTTCTGGCAGGGAGCAAGGTAGATGAAGAATGATGGGTGAACCATGGAAATTTGCAAGCCTCATCCCTGGCCCTATTGGCGAGTCGTTGGATAGACACTTTGCCAAACGGGGCTGGGTACTGGAGCGCAGGGCAGTCGGTGATGATGCTGGCTACCAGGTGTTTTTCGGTGAAGGCGTGCAAGTGGATAATCTCCATGAGTATGGATTTCCATATCTGTACGATAAGCCGATGCTTCTGATCTTTGCAAAGGTGTTTTACGAACGGCATATCTGCAAGAGAACCGAAGTGCAGAAACCGTCAACCATGTTTATTGATGGAGGGACTTTATGAGAGTTTGGCATGATAGCTCCTATCTGAGTGATTTGGATAGACAACTGATGGCTCGTGGATTTGCTCAGGAGGGCTACCACAGCCTCCGATTCAGCTATGTTTATACGCCTGAGGAGCGGGAAGTGACCCGGCAGACGATGCACACATTCTCGCCGGAAGCCTGGCACCAGTTATGCGTCCAGGACGCTGCCCACCGCAGCACCTTGATGCACACAGTCATTGAGGAAATCAGCAAGCAGCTCCTTTGTTACCAGTATGGTAAGGAGAAAAACCTTCGCTTTGATGACCCTTCTTGGGAACTCTTCTTCTGGTGCAACGATTTTTACAGCACTTACCGAGACAGTGGACTCATTGGCCGGGATTATTCCTATTTCACGCTCGGCTTTAATCGAAAGCACGATCTGACCAAGCAGCGCGAGGTGTGCTGCAAGGTCTTGCAGTTGCTCGATGCGAAGTTTGCTGACTGGCCCAATCTGGATGTTGCAATTCAACACAGCGCCTATCTTGATTCAGTAAAAATCCAGTCTGCCGTCAATGCCGCAATTCCGGCTATTCTGGAACTCCCATGTCAATATGCTGGCATGACCGGCAAGGTAGTCAAGACCACCAAAGGCTATTTCTTCAAAAAGAAGTATGCCCGGAAGTACGGTTATCGGCTCGATGACTTGGGCCTGCTGGAAATATCGTGGAGTCTGCCTGACGCGGAACCCAACCTGGAGGTGTGCCATGTATAATGCCAAGCCTTCAGAACGCCGCAATTGGATGATGGAGAAGCTTATCGACCATATTGGGCATGAAATCGTCTGTGTTGCTTATGGTGACATTGATGATCCCCAGGATGTCTGTATTGAATGCGAGACCTGTGGTTGTGTACTCGTGTCTGCCGAGGATTATGACGAGGTGGATGGAGGTGAATGCTGATCATGGCAAATAGAGTCGTTTTTCAGACGCCAGATGCTATGGATTTTTCCAAGACCTTCAGTTCTCTGAGTCAGCGCCACAATCCGTGGACGATTTGGAGCGATTTCATAACCATGTACGCATGTGTTATCTCCATCACATTCGACCGGCATGACCCAAAGCGATTTAAGGAGCGTTCTGACCTGTTTCGAAACACTGCAAAGCGATACTCGGAACAGGAGCTCACTATTTTTGACAGCTTGTTCAAAACAACGGCAGCAAGTCTCGACCGGAATCCGCAACAGGATTTCCTGGCCGGCTTTATATGTCGCTGGATTTTGGAAGCAAGTGGACTGGTCAGTTTTTTACACCTTGGAATGTGGCATACATGATGGCCAAGATGACGGTGGGATCTGACACGGACATTCTCAAAAATCGGGAGTACGCCTCTGTCTGTGACCCATGCTGTGGTGCAGGCTGTATGCTCCTGGCAGCAGCTGCGGCCTATGCGGACGAAGAGAAAAATCGGGTGCCGCAGAGGGACCTCTTGCTGGTGGGTCAGGATGTAGACCGCATTGTGGCACTGATGTGCTATGTCCAGCTATCCCTTTTGGGTTATGCCGGCTATGTGGCCATTGGAAACTCCCTGACTAACCCGATTGAAGGCACGGACTTGTTCCCGCAAATTGGCGAAGGCGGCGAGTTGTGGTTCACACCTGGCTGGTTTGCGCCAATCTGGAACACCCGTCGTCAGATTGAGTACATCAAGCTGACAACCTCCAACCTCCAGACTGCCGAAGTCTTCAACGGCTCGGAAGGGGGTGAGAAATGACATGAGCAGGACGATCAAATTGCCCGTTACCTGGTCGGTGTGTGGGATTGTTGAGATTGAGGCGTCCTCTATTGAGGAAGCTGTCGAACGCTTTCAGGCGGAGATCGACCATATCCCGCTTCCAGCCGGCGAGGCCACTTATGTTGATGGCTCTTTCGAATTGAGCTCGTCTGACCCGGACTTTATCAAGTGCTATAACTGATAGGAGACAGAAAGAAATGAGGAATTTTGAAGAGTACTTATGTGACCGCAATGACCTGATTGCTAACCCCGGTTACCAGTTAATTTGCACTCTGACGCCCAAGGAGCACCATGGAGATCAAAGAGAAGCAATAGAAACGCCTACCTGGGACATGAAAATCATTGGTGAGGTCAACGATGCGGTGAAAGAAATTCTTCTGGAGTTGGTCGGTCAGACCTGCCATCTCTACTGTGACGATGAAACACCGTGTTATCT
>JAUNWB010000015.1:0-8481 GCA_030540535.1 Elusimicrobiales bacterium | reverse complement strand
GGATTGCAGTAATCCGTACTGTCTGTTCAGGGATCAGTCTGAAGAAAAGGAGTAAGGAATCATGGGTTTGGATTCGTACATTTTCAAGACAAGCCGTCCGGAGCATCTGTGTAAGGAACAGTACACAGCCAAGGAGATTGAAAGTCTTGGCCTCACTGCTATTCCCGTCCACAGTGTGGAACCGGAAAAGGAGAGCAATCTTCGCAGTTTCGCAAAGATATGCATGATTGAAAATCTCTACTACGACATGGAGAAGATCCGCATCGATTATTCGCTGTCGGAAAATGCCTACATCGGCGCAATTCTGGGCAATGGCTCTATTGAGGTTACTGACTGTGATAGCGATGGAAAATCAAGGCGGGTGTCAATCTCTAAGGAAGAGATAAAGGATAAATATATCCTGCACCAGCTTGACAAGTGCTATGTGTTCCGGCGCGAGCGCATTCAGATGTGGTACAAGAATTACCACATTAGTGATTTCTTCACTGAGATATTTGGCCCGATAGAAAACACGACCTATTACCCCATTAGCGCGGAAGTTGCTGTTAAGTTCAATCAGTGCTTTGCTGAATCGATCCCCACGCAGCCCATGCCGGAAGGCACTTGCCTATGCTATTACGAGTGGTATTGAGGGGGTGTTGAATTTGTATAGCACGATTATTGAACTGAGCAGCTCGCCGGTGGCGGAATCAGAACGGGCCTGCTCCGATGAATTGCCCGATTGGTTCCAAGGCGATGTTGCAGACTACATTGGAGATGCTGATGACAGAACACGGTTCCTTCAGTATTTTGCTCAGGATATGGATGACATTGCAGACTTCGACCTGGGATTGGATTGCCTGACCTTGAAGACTGACGCCAAAGAGAAGTATTTCCAGGGTTCCTACCGCAAGTATAAGGAGACGCTTGAAAAACTGGCTCAGGTTCCCATGGAAGAGTTCAGCGGGTTATCTAAAGCCTCTCCGGACTCCGAAGGCCTTGCAGCCCTCATGTATTGCTTGCGGAGCACGATTGAAGACCGCTTTGGCACCTATATCTATGAGGATGGTGAGCTGGTCACTCTTGATGAGTGGCTCAGATATGCCTCCATCGGTAATGTGTACTATATCGGCGGCGTGATGAGTTACCACTTTTGATTATTGGAAAGGTTTGGTGAAACCATGAGTGATATTAAGATTGAAAATCAGATTGCAATCTATATGACGAATAAAAAGCTGTGTGAGTTCAACGACAAGCTGAAGGTGGCCCCGGTAGAATACTACGGTCACATCCACGCCCAGGGAGAGAAGGTTGGTCAAAGCAGGTTCCGCTCCTGTATTGGGGTGGTCCTTCAGGACTACTCTAAGGGCACGGGGAACAACACGGTCCGTGTCACAGCCAACTTGTCTCCGGAGTTTTTCGCTTACGCCCTCAGCAGGGTATCCATCGGCGTGGAAGCCTTCGAATTCACGGAGGAGAAAATCTTCGGAGAGCCGGATGACAAGGGCATGAGTAAGGTCACAAAAGTCTCAATTAAGCGTGCGGCCTTCGGCAATGATGGTAAACCACGGAACTATCCCTGGTGCGTGATTGTCGAGAATGGACGCGCTGTTAAGGAGACCACTCAGACAGGTGGTATCCACGCCAAGAAGGGCAGCTATCAGAAGGACAACATGGTATTCGTGAACATCAATGATTATGACTTCTTCAAGCTTATGCAGCAGACTACTCGCTATATCAGTGCGTGGGAGCTGACATACGGCCCGAAGCAGGTGCGGGAGGCCGCCAGAATTCTCGCAGAGCAGAACGCGGCGAAATAAAGGAATACATTGTTTATTAGTGTTTTGGAGAGCGGTGCAGCTGCATCGCTCTCCCTTTATTTTACTAGGAGGTGCCATATGGCTAAAAGGGAAGATCGAGAGATCAACTTTATCATGAACTTGTCGAGAGCAATGGCCGAATACGCCGCCCACACTGAAGAATGTACGACTGCGGTTCGTAAGGCAAAGCTAGAGGCTTACCTCGACACAGCCAGTCGTATTACAGGCTACCAGAACCTTGGCATACGGGGTGATCTCGTGGATGTCATATTTGAGAAACGACTAAAGCTGATTGGCAATGCCAATACGGTCGGAGAGCTTAAGGAAATCATGAATCAGCCTAAGCCTCACTTTGACGGTAACAAGTTCCTCCCTGATCCTTTTTCGGTACCGGAGGAGGAAATGGTGTTGTGGGCCCTTACATCGCTTAAGGCCCCGCTGATGCCCGAGGCATTTGACCGCTATTTTCAACTATTCAAGCAGACCTTCGGCGTTGATCCTTTTGACGCTGACAGCTTGATGGATACACCGGAAATATGATTGGAGGCGAACTGAATTGCTGTACTATTTCGGCCTGGAGTTTCTTCAGGGACTCCAGAATTATTATGGACAGCGGCTCGCCCTGGCTTTGGAGCATGGGTATAACGCCGATGGGAATAAGTATTACTGGCTCTACATGGAATTGGCGCTGCGGGAAAAAGCCCTTAGACAGACAATCCTGTTCCTCAATGCCTTGCCCAAGTTTATGGGTATGGCTACTGGAGTAAAGAGCATGGAATATGTAACAAAGTACATTGGAGGCTACTTTTCACCTGAGAGCATTGGAGAAGAAAACCGCTCAGATGGTGAAGAGCATCCGTACTTTAACGACAGCAACCCATACTGGAAGCAGTTCCAGGAGGCCATTGATAACTTCGGAATGGAATACGATATGGATCTGCTCCCGATGTTCTATGTGGATCTCACAGAGTATGTGGTGCGTGGGCTAAGGCTCTACTTCCAAATTCGAGAGCGAAAGTTCTGCGCGATTGATCGTGGCAAGTTCGAAGAGCTGATGCAGCCCAAGGCACCCTTGCCGGTTACCGCCTGATAGATGGAGGTGACTGACAATGATGCAGTATGTATTTGAAGGATTTAAGTTCTGGCAGAAATGGAAGCTGATTCGGTTGTTGCCCCTTAAATTGAAAGGTGCTGATAAACCAATCCGCATCTCACTCAATGATACAATCCCAAAGCACCAGTATTCCTCCCTTTGGTATGGTGGCCTCGTTGCCACTGTTCAATATGGAGATTTGCTGGTTGATTTGGAAGCAAACGGAGATGTAATTGCCGATCTTTATGATTGCAAGGGGCCCGATGAACGCCTTCTGGAGTACATCAAGGATAAAAGCAACCTCGGTGAGTTCGGTAGCGTAATGCGTTGCTATATTCAGACGGACAAGGAACTGGATGAACTCCTTCGCAATGGACATAAACGCTATTATCTGGAGTTGTGCAACAATAACTGGTGGGAGTGTGTGCCTTGCTACAAAGGTAATAAATACTATCCAGAGAGCTGGATTACGGAAAGCGATGACATATGGAGCGCAATAGCTGAAATTGTGGATTACCTCGTTTCAGGGAGGTGCTTTGCATGAGTAGGCGTAAAGCAATTGTGCTGACTGAATACCAACGGCAGTTTGCGGAAGAACACCATGGACTTCTCCTCAAATATATGGGCACGCATGGCCTTGGAGATGAAGAATATGGACTGTTTGCGGAAAGGTATTTGCGTACAGTGGCAACTTATACTTCCAGCCAGAAATTGCGGAGCAAATATGCGTTTTCTACCATACTCTGGTATCGCCTATGGGCGGAACTGGGACGCGAACGACGGCGGAAGATGCGTAGGGAGCAGCATGAGATCTATTTGGAGGATGCTTCCTTGCAGCCGAGCATAGAGGACAATATGGAAGTATCCCGTATTTGGGATACTTGGGAAAAGATCCTCACACGGGATCAACTTCACATTTTGCGCCTGAAAGCTATGGGATATACGAACAAAGAGCTAAGCAGACTTACATCTGTCTCATCGCGTGAGATTGGTGCGAAGCTGAATGAAATTCGAGATTTGTTGAAGAATAGAGAAGCACTCTAAAAAAGGGCATCCGGTTCATAAAAATCGGATGCCTTTTCATTTATCTGGATATTTGAGGGAAAAAAGATGGAATGAAAGAGGTACGATTCACTGAGATACTGAGTCTGCAATTCAGAAAAAATTGTGGGCACTCTTTCTATTGGAAAGAGTTCTTGACTTTGGTGGATTTATTGACAATGGAAAGTCAATTATACTACCAGAAGAAAGTATTCTTGCTGATAGGGGGTGTAACCATGGATGCCAGAAACATAGGACAAAATATCAAACGCACCCGGAAGAACCGTGGTTTGACACAAGCTGAGTTGGCTCAAATGGTAGATATTACGCCCAAATACCTAAGTAATTTAGAATGCGGTGAAAAGATACCAAAGCTTGAAACATTTATAAGCATTGCGAATGCTCTCAAATGTGACGCAAACTCTCTGCTCTGTGATTCATTAGATGTTGCGATTCCTATGACCAGTTCGTCCATTTCAGATAAATTGACGGCACTGTCCTTGAGTGAACAGCGGAGATTTTTGCGAATCCTAGAATTCATGGTAGATGATGCAATGTCACATCCGATTGAATAAAATAACTGTAAGATCCCGGCTTCCGAGTGAAAACCGGGATCTTTTTCATAGAGGCAATTTATATTTCGCAGGCTTGAATTGCCTTTTGCCTGGAAGCCCCCTGTGGTAGCCTAAGCGTCGCAGATTCGCCAACCATCTTGTGACTTGTGGAGATAGTCTGGGAAACAT
The DNA here is from genome assembly GCA_030540535.1 of Elusimicrobiales bacterium. Lineage (GTDB taxonomy): Bacteria > Elusimicrobiota > Elusimicrobia > Elusimicrobiales > Elusimicrobiaceae > Avelusimicrobium. The sequence goes on along the minus strand of JAUNWB010000015.1, from coordinate 3,805 downwards.
CTTTATTTTTACGACTTAAGGCCAGGATGTGCGCGGAAGAATTAGGGGGCTTCAAGATATTTGGGTTTTGGATACAAACTCTGAAAAATGACCCATCCGCAGTATCTAATGTCGCGTCCTATGTGCTGATTGCTGACCTCGATGCTAGGTGAAGAGATCAAATATCGAGATAAATGTGTGTCCCCCTGGGCAACTGATTTGGTCGCCCAGGGGGACTGTTCTTCTTCGATGGATAGAATAGATTTCCACAATATAAGGGGAACATCCAGAGGAGCAGCAGCTTCGGCGTCAGTCGGCACCGGGCATCCACTAAAATTTCTTCTGTGATGGAGCAACGGACTGAGTCCTTGACACCGGCCAAAGGATACTCCTTTCCTATTCAGCTGATATGTACCTCCACCCGATCCACATTTTCCTGGATTTGCGCCCGCAACTCCGCCTCCAGATCGCCAGCTAGGCTCCTGGCAAACTCCCCGCCGGGCTTGGACAATTCCTTGCGCAGTTCCTCCCGAATCAGCTTTTCCTGGGAGGCCACCAGATTGACTCGCTCCAGAAGTGCCAGAATCAGCCCAGGAAGAGCGAGAAGACCCTTCGAGGATAGCTTCATATTGAGCCGCCGGCTTGTTTTCAGCTCGTTCAGCGACACCCGCAGGCCGATCTTCGCCAGGCTCATATCTGCCCGCTCCACCCCGCTGCTTTTGCACAGATCGTCCAGCCGCGCCTGTACGCCGGTTAGCTTCTCACCGATCCAGCGGGTCAGGATCTGGTCTGTCTCCGGGGTGCTGGGCCGCGCTTCAAATTCCTGTCGGATCTTGTCCCGCAGGACGACTAGACACTGTTCCTTTTGAGAATACATGGTCCAGTCGATCTTGGCGATACAGCGATTCATGATCCTCTCCTCCAGGATGGGGACCAGTTCGTTCAGAAGCAGAGGGAGATTCCGGTTGATCTCGTTCTGGAGGACACCCTCCCGAAACAACCCCTCGATCTCCTTCCGGAACAGCTCCAGCCGGTCATCGATCCTGGCGGCGATGCTTAGACCTCGGGCAATGGAGAACTCCGGGTCCCGGCACAGGAGGATCCTCGCCTCCGGGAACGCCTCCCGGCAGGCTGTCTGGAAGAAGGCCATACGAGAGGCTCCGCCCGTCAGGATGACCTGCTGAGGCGGGTGGGCCGCCGTCTTTTCTACCGCCGCCTGGAGATACTCTTCAAGCCGCTGGCGGAAGCTCTGGCTTCCCTTCCCCTCCAAGGGGGTATCCAGCAGTTGATTCATCTTCTCGCCGTCCAGGGAAAGGTTCAGCAGCTTAGGTGCGTGGACATCCGCGACGATGGGGGCCGTGGTTTTGCAAGGCTGCTCCTGCCACAATGCCTCGTCCTGAAAATAGGTCTCCTTCAGTTTGCGCGCCTCTAATTCGCACTTGCTTCGCCAGGTGGGGAATGTCTGAAAAATGCGCACGATCTCATCCCGCTGTCCGGAACAGTTTAGGGCGTCCTCCAGGATCAGCCGGTCCAGCTGTCCGCCGCCCAGACGGTTGGCACCGAACACTCCCACATCGGACTCTTTGCCCTCTACGATGTAGGCAAAATCCGTGGTGGACGAACCGATGTCGATTACCAGCGTGGGCTGAGCTGTCTCCCCCGGAGACAAACCGATCTCGCTGTCGTAGCGGGCGTAGAGAAACGCCGCCCGTGACTCCGCCACGGGGTGCAGATTCGTAAACCCCGCCGCCCGGACGATACCGACATAGCGTTCCCGGTCCGCTCTGGTCCAGCCGGCAGGGCAGCCCAGAGCAATGGAACAGTCGCCGCTCTCCAGGGTGGGAGCAAGCTTGTCCCGCAGGCCACGCGCAAACCGCCCTATGGTAACAGAGGCCTCCGGATTGGTGAGAAATCGGCTTTTGAAGCGAGCTTCTATGTTCCTAGCCCTCTGCTCCAGCAGTACCTGGGCCCCCACTAGGACGATCCCGTCCGCCTCTCCAACGACGGACAGCATACTCCGTTCCGCCCCCAGATCTACGATTCGCGGCAGAGCTGCGCCTGTGCCCTCTACCAGGGCCGCCGCGCTCTCGCCGTCTCCGATGTCGATTCCAATATACCGCATGACCTCACATCTCCTCTCCGGCGTTTACGCAGGCCACGCCTTGCTCCAGCAGGACCTCCTCCTCTACGCTCTCGCCGTTTCGCACGGTCCGGACCTTGCGTACCAGGGCGGGCTGGAGCGTCCTGATCCCGTTGGACGGCAGCAGTATAAAGAGGGCCTTCCGCTGGGGGGTATAGTCCAACGCCACGATACCGCAGCTACTCAAATAGCGCCGGACCTCCGTCAGGGCGCTGTCCGGCACTTCTGCGCCCTCGCCGTGCAGTTTCAGCAGTTTCTTTGCCAGATCCAGTCCGTCCAGTGCCCCCACGCCCTCTCCCTGCTCCTCCTGGAGCCGGCCGGCAAGGGAAGCAGCATTGGCATCTACGGTCTCCGCAATCCTCTCCAAGGTACTTCGGGTCAGTACAGGATTCAACTGTTGCTCCGCCCGCATATCGCCTATCTGGTTGGCCGTTTTATAGCTGTCCCAAGCGGACATGGAGAGGTATGTCATCAGCGTCGCCGTGGAGATGGCCGTGATGACGAGCCCAACATAGTTTTTTGCCGTGCCGTACCAGATAAGTAGAAACACCAGCAGCCCCAAAGTGGGCAGGAGAAGCAAACAGCGCAGCCAATTCGTGCTTTTCTTTTTTTGTAGGGGGGAATAAAACAGCTTGGGTTTGCCCAGCCAGCGGAACTCCGCCGTGGCGTTCCGGGCTTGGTCCAGCAGGACACGGTAAATGTCCCGCAGTGACTTGTTTGCCGCTACGCCCTCCTGCTCCAGCACATCGGAGGCCGTCTGGGTCCAAATTTGATTGAGTTTAGCGGCCAGTTCGTCCACGCCGGAGTCCGGTGCCAAGGTCACATCCTCCAGCGCGCGCTTTATCGCCTTGTAAGCATACTCCATCCCGACCTCCTTACCCTTCCAGAACGGGGCGGAAGGTCTCCAACTGCTCCTGGGCGGCGGCGGCCACCCGCTTGACCAGCTGACTTTTCGAGGCTGCCGCCACATCGCTGGCAGTGGTGCCAGCCAGGACCACCCCCGCTGTACCGAACAGCAGCCGCCACATGGGATGATGGCCCTCGCTCCCTGCTGACAGGGAAAGGGCGGCGGCGGCCCCGAGGGCCTTGACCGCGCACACCTCCAGTGACAGCCCCAAGTCCAGCCGACTGTTCCACAGCATATCCTCCACCCGGCGGGCGGTGGCGTAGTCCCTCTGGCGTAGGTCTTTCAAAAAATCCCCGGCCTCATCCTGGCAGGATAAAAAGCGGTTACTCATCAGTTCCTCCTGCCACCACTCGTTCAACTCCCGCTGGGTAAACAGGGCCTTTCCGCTGTTCACCATGCGGCCCACCAGACCGTGGACGGCTTTCCCCCAATATTGGGAAAAACGCTCAAACTCACTCATAGAGATACCTCCATCCAATCTTTTTGCCGGGATAATCCATCCCATTGTTTCAGTTCCTCCTCCAGAGGGGCCAGTTCCTCCTTCAGCCGCCGGTTCAGAAGGACGCCCCGGGCCCGCTCGGCTGTCGCGGCCAGCATCTTCTGGAGGTTATATCGGTCTTTCCTCAGTTCCTCCCCCTTTCGGCAGAGCTCGTGCTCGATCTTATGCAGGGCCTTCAGCTGTTCCGCCGTATTGCCCCTCTGATACCGGATAAAGGCCTGGACCTCTTTCCAGATCCCCTCTATCGACTGGTTGAGGCCCCATGTGACGATAGTCTCAG
>JAUNWB010000341.1 GCA_030540535.1 Elusimicrobiales bacterium | reverse complement strand
CAAGACGCGCCAAGTAACTATTAAAGCTCTGCGCGAGCAAGGAAAGTAATATGGGAGAAGAAAAAGGATATCTCGCGCTTGTACTGCACGCGCACCTGCCGTTTATCAAGCACCCGGAATACCCGGACTTTTTGGAAGAAGACTGGTTTTACGAAGCCATGGTGGAAACGTACATTCCGCTGTTAAACGTATTCGAAAACCTGACCGAAGAAGGCACCGATTTCCGCCTGACCATGACGCTCACGCCGCCCTTGTGCAACATGATGGAGGACCCGCTTTTAATCGAACGCTTCCGCCATTATTTAAACCAGCGCGTGGAACTTTCGCAAAAAGAACTCAACCGCACGCAGGGCACCGAATTTGAAGGCGTGGCGCGGATGTACTTCAACAAATTCCGCCGCTACCAGGATTTGTTCGAACACCGCTACCATGGGCACGTTTTACAGGGATTTAAAAAATTCCAGGATATGGGCAAACTGGAAATCATCACCTGCTGCGCCACGCACGGCTATCTGCCGCTTATGGTGCATAAAGAAAGCGTCAACGCGCAAATCAAAATCGCCGCCAACGATTACCGCAGCCGCTTCGGCCGCAATCCGCGCGGCATTTGGCTGGCCGAATGTGCTTACAACCCGGGCGATGACAAATTCCTGCGCGAAGAAGGCATCCGTTTCTTCTTTACCGAATCGCACGGCGTTTTACATGGAACTCCGCGCCCGAAATACGGCATTTACGCCCCGGTGTACTGCCCGCAGACGGGCGTAGCCGCGTTTGCGCGCGATATGGAATCGGCCCAGCAGGTTTGGAGCGCCGAAGCCGGCTACCCCGGCGACGCCCGCTACCGCGAATTTTATCGCGACTTGGGGTACGACCTCGACTACGATTACATCAAACCCTACCTTCATTCCGACGGCGTACGCCGCAACATCGGCATGAAGTACCATAAAATTACCGGCAAAGTGGCGTTAAACCAAAAGCAAGCGTACGACCCGTACGCCGCGCGCGAAGTGGCCGCCCAGCACGCCGGGAACTTTATGTTCAACCGTCAGAAACAGATTGAATATTTAAGCACGGTAATCGACCGCAAACCGCTCGTTGTTTCTATGTACGACGCGGAACTGTACGGACACTGGTGGTACGAAGGGATTGATTTCCTGGAATATCTGTTCAAAAAAATCTATTACGACCAGAAGGATATCAAACTCATCACCCCGAGCGAATACTTGGCCATGTACCCGGAAAACCAGGTGGTGCAGCCTTCCATGTCCTCCTGGGGCGACAAAGGCTACCACGACGTATGGCTTAACTCCGGCAACGACTGGATTTACCGCCACCTCATTAAATCGGCCGAGCGCATGATGGAACTTGCCAACAAGTTCCCCAACGCCGACGGACTTCTGCGCCGCGCGCTCAACCAGCTGGCGCGCGAACTGGTGCTGATGCAGTCTTCCGACTGGGCGTTTTTGATGACCACCGGCACGGCCAAGGAATACTCCACCAAGCGGACCAAGGACCACGTAAAACGCTTTAACGAGCTTTACGAACAAATCCAGGGCAACCGCATTAACGAGGGATACGTCTACGATCTGGAACAAAAAGATTCCATCTTCCAGCAAATGGACTACAACGTCTACTCGTCCGCGGCCAAAGAAGCCGTCTTGAAGAAATACTAATCTTCTTCTTAAACCAACGGGCCCCAAAAGGGCCCGTTTTTTTGTCCCTCCGCAATCCGCTTCACTTCAACAAAAGCCAAAAGACCTATGCGCGCCTGGGCCCAAAGACCCTGTCGCCAAACGAAACCTTTTTCTATACTATTTATATGAAAACTTATATACAAACACCGATTTTGCTATTATCTACCCTCTTACTGACGCTGCCCGCCCAGGCGCAGATAAAAGGATTGTCCAAAGCCGCGGCGGGGATATCCTCCAAAGCCGCCGGGCAGCTA
>JAUNWB010000340.1 GCA_030540535.1 Elusimicrobiales bacterium | reverse complement strand
GCAGCCCTCGTGGAAATTGACGCCTGGAACCCGGGCTGGCCCGGTATGCATCTGTTTCCCGCGCAAGCCGTCCGCGCAGTCCAGGACGTAAACGCCAAACAGTTAATCCCCGCGCATTGGGGCGTATTTAATTTGGGGCTGCACCGCTGGGACGAATCCATCCGCGCCGTACAGCGGCTGGCGGATGAAAACAACGTCCGCGTCAGCGCGCCGGTGATGGGCGAGTGGTTTGAACCCGGCAAAACACTTACCCGCCGCTGGTGGGAAAATTTGAATTAAGCAGAAAGAGAAGCCATATGAACATTACGAAAAAACACCTTACGGGGGTTGTGGCGGCGGGGATACTGGGAACCGCCTCCCTCCACGCCTATGACTGGAAAGAAGCGCAAAAAGCTCTTTCCCCCAAACAGCAAAGCATCGCGGCCGCAGCCGCTTTAAGCGCAGCGGGCCGGCTGAGCAAATTGGAAACCGCTTTTGAGCGCGCGCTGGACAGCGGGCTTACGGTAAACGAACTCAAAGAAATCGTTTTACAGCTCTACGCTTACACGGGTTTCCCGCGCTGTTTAAACGCGGCTTCCGTGCTGGAAAAAGTGGTAAACGAACGCCGCGTGCGCGGCGCGGGCGATTTGACCGGCCCCGAACCGCAGGCCATTCCCGCCGGGACGGACAGATATGAACTCGGCAAACGGAACCTGGAAGTATTGGTGGCGGCGCCACTTCCGAGCCATCCGGACTCGTTTATTCCTGCTACGGATACGTTTTTAAAAGAACATTTGTTTGCGGATATTTTCGCGCGCGGCGTGCTGTCCTACCGGGACCGGGAAACCGCCACCGTGGCCGCGCTGGCCGCCCTGGGCGACGTCAACCCGCAGCTGCAAGCGCATATCGGCATGGCGCTTAATACGGGCGTAACGCCGGAAGAAATCGCGGGGATAATGGCCGTTATCAAAATGCAGCTGGGCCGCAAAACCGCGGCAAACGGACTGGAAATGCTGGAAAAAGTATTACAAACGCGGAATAAAAAATGAGTATTCCCGACGGGGAAATAAAAATCCCTTGACTTGGAGCCAACTCCAGACTATATACTTTCTACATAAGGAAAAAACAAATGAAATCACACAAATTCACGCTTGTCTGCCTGGCCGCCGCACTGTTACTGGCCGCGGGCCTGGCGCAGGGAAAATTAAAAGAGGAAAAAACTATGACGGAAAAATCACCGATTGACACCATTTTTGCGCAGGGCGAAGTAAACCCTTACAGCAAATTCTTCACGGGCACCACGTATTTGACGATGCTGAACCTTAAAGACAATGTATGGAACGCCCCCATAGGAAACGTAACCTTTGAGCCGGGCGCGCGCACCCACTGGCACAAACACGACGGCGGCCAGATTTTGCTGGTTTTAAACGGCGAAGGCCGCTACCAGGAAAAAGGCAAAGAAATCCGCACGCTTAAAAAAGGCGACATGGTGCGCATCGCGCCCGGCGTGATTCATTGGCACGGGGCCGCGCCGGACAGCTGGTTTGTGCACATATCGCTGGAAACCAACGCGCACCAAAACGGTTCCACCGACTGGCTGGACCCGGTAACCGACCAGGAATATAAATAAATTACAAGGAATGGATAAGAATGAACGTATTAGAGCAAGTAAACCAACCCGACGATTTGAAAAAACTGTCCGTATCTGAACTGGAAACGCTGTCTGCGGAAATCCGCGAAGTGTTAATCCGCAAAATAAACGCCACGGGCGGCCATTTCGGCCCGAACCTGGGGTTTATTGAGCCGACCATAGCCATGCACTATGTGTTTAACTCTCCGGCGGACAAATTCGTGTTTGACGTGCCCCACCAATGCTATACGCACAAAATGCTTACGGGCCGCAAACAGTATTTTACCGACCCGGCCAAATACCGCGAAATTTCCGGTTACACGAACCCGCAGGAAAGCGCG
>JAUNWB010000339.1 GCA_030540535.1 Elusimicrobiales bacterium | reverse complement strand
AGCGCGGACAATCTCCGCGGCCTGGAAGGCCTTGACCCGTTTTTTTTTTTTGATACCATGGGGATAATTCAGATTTCTGCCCGTCATTCCCTAAGGTTGTAGTAGGGGGAAATAAGGAGCAGATTCCCGAACGCTGCGCGCCGCCCAACATTCGGGAATGACGTTTATTTAAGGGGGATATGTCCCATGTATAAAAATGCTGTCATCCCGGCCGTGGAGCCGGGATCCATGTTGTTTAATAGAAGTTGTAAACCTTATTTCAATCTGGATTCCCTGTTCACCAGGCGGTGCCCGGGAATGACACGGAAAGGTTTTACGTTAATCGAGTTATTGGTAGTCGTATTAATTATCGGTATATTATCAGCCGTGGCGCTGCCGCAATATGAAATTGCGGTAATGAAGAGTAAAATGAATTCTCTTTTGCCCGTCATGCGTGCCATCAAAGACGCTAACGAAGTGTATTATATGGCCAATGGCGTATATGTGGATGATTTGAACCAACTGGATGTTTCCATAGACGGATTGGATACCGCCAACAAAGTCGCCGGACGGTTGGATTTTTCAAATAACACTTGGATAGATCAATATGCGGGAACTGACTGTCCTAGCGGCAACTGTAAGGTGTTCGGCGGAGTGGGGATTTTCTCTCAGTCTAATACCAGGTGTTATATCTCAATTTACTATGATCATTCGGTCCGGCCTGGATGGGTAGAGTGTGGCGGGGAACATCCTAAATGTGCCCGCGTGTGTAAAAGTTTGGGGTTTTAGGGCGTTTTGGCGTCCCTGAATTACAAGGCCGTTCCTTTTTTGGGGACAAAGAAGTTAGCCACATTTACGCCTTCGTGCGCGAGCAGCTGGATTTTTAAGTTAATGCCGCCCGCATAGCCCGTTAAATTCCCGTTTGCGCCGACTACCCGGTGGCAGGGAATAATAACCGAAATCGGGTTATGCCCCACCGCGCCGCCGACCGCCTGCGAAGACATTTTGGCAAGCCCTTTTTCTTTGGCGATTTGGTTGGCAATATCCCCGTACTTAATCACTTGCCCGTAAGGAATTTCCCGCAGGATTTTCCATACGGCTTGCCGGAACGCACTCCCCGCGGGGGCAAGCGGAAGTTCCGAAATTTCCGGCCGCGCACCTTGAAAATAACGGTCCAGCCAGGCTTTTGTTTGGCGGAAAATATCCAAATCTTCGTTTTCTTGCACGCGTTCGGAAAGCGTGCTTTCGAAATACTTTTGTCCCTCGATCCACAGGCCGACAAGGTTCTTGCCGTCGCTGACGAGCGTCATGTTACCCAACGGGGATTTGTAAAAGGTTTTATAATACATATGAGCGGCGGCAAAGTTTGCCGTTTTTTAATTTAAAGCCGGGGCCGTACCAGCAAGAACGGCCCCGGTGAGGTTACGACTAATCGCCCCAGGTTTCGGCGCCCGGGACGGCAGGATTTAACAATTAAAACTGCGTTTGATGATACTTCTTACAATGCCTTCCACATGAAAAGATGTTTTATCCGCCACAATCGGGTTATAGGACGGGTTTTCGGACTGCAAGATAATGTTTTCTCCGTCCTGCGTAAAGCGTTTGACCATTACTTCCCCGTTGTTGACGCATACCACCACGTCTTTATTTTTCGGCTGGCGGCTTTGTTCCACAATCAGCCAGTCGTGCGGCGCAATTAAGCGTTCCATGGAATCGCCTTTGGCTTCCACCATGAAACCTTTGCACGCGGGGAAATACACCATGCTCGGGTCCACGGGCACGATGCGGGTGGGTTCGCCGTCTAAAATCGTTCCTTCCGGGCCGCATTTGGCCATGCCGTACATTTTGAGATAAATGACGTTGCGCTCCGGGTCTTTCAAAATAATATAGTCGCGCGGATTGGCCGGATTTCGTTTTAGGTAGCCTTTCTTTTCCAGCTGCTTGATATGGTGGAACACCACGCTTTTGCCGCTTAC
>JAUNWB010000338.1:371-1959 GCA_030540535.1 Elusimicrobiales bacterium | reverse complement strand
AATGGCACGTCCGCCGAGATTTGGCGCTTCGTGAACGTCAAGACCAACACCGTGACCAAGTCCATGGAAAAATCCGCGTGGCGCGCCCTTGCCCGTTTCGGTTTTGTAGCCTTGTTCTTCAAAAAATTTGACGGTCGCCATGTGAACGTCATAACAAATAACGCCGGCTTTAACCATTGCCATCGCGTTATCGTGTGCTTTTTTGACTGTTGCAACGAGCTTTTTTTGTTCGGGCGAAGCTTTGCCTTTCAAATAAGTGCGCGTCATGTCGCCCCAATAACCTGTCGCTGTGATGCGTGGAAAAATATCGCAAACAATCAATTCGTTCGCTTTAATGGGGCCAAAACCAGGACAATGGCAATCGGTTCCTTGCACGCCCGCGGCTGCGATCACGCCTTCAATATTGATTCCGCCAAAATCGAGACACGCTTTTTCAATTTCTAAACGCAAACGTTCCGAAGTCAAAACGCGTCCTTGATAAACCACGTATCCCGCGCGATTAATCGTTGATTCTTTCAAAACGCGCTCAACGGCACGAAAACCTGCGCACGATGCCTTGACGCAAAAATTCAATTTCTTCTGCGGTTTTAATTGCACGATTAGGGAAAAATGGCGAGCCGCCGACAACAACATCCAAGCCCAATTTTAACAATTTATCATAAACTGCCGCAGGGAAATCTGGCGGCACCATAAACGCGTTCCCGCCATAGCGTTTAATCAATGCCACCGCCAAATCTGCGGGACCGGCATCGGGAACGTCTTTGCGCAACTTTGCCATCTCTGCGCCAAAATCAACCACAATATCAAAACGCGATTCCTTTTTAAAACGCTCCATTTCAAGCACCGTAATTGCGGCAATGCGTTTTTTGCCAACCGTAAAAGCGAGCAGCGGGTCGCCGCAAGCAAAATGGGTAAACCAACGCATATCCGCGTTAAAATAAGGTGCCGCATAAAGCAACACATCGCGTTTTTTTTGATTTTTTTTGAGAGCCATAATCAATTAATTTTCGATAATATCTTCAAATATTGCGGGGACGTATTTTGCGAGCGCCTCGGGCGACAATTCCACTTGAAAGCCGCGTCTTCCCGCGCTAATCACAACGGTTTCAAAAAGTTGCGCCGTATCATTAATAACGGTCGGGAACTTTTTTTTCATACCAATCGGCGAGCAACCGCCGTGAATGTAGCCCGTCAGCCCGAGCAAATCTTTTTGTTTTAACATCTCAATACTTTTTTCGCCCACGGCGCGTGCGGCTTTTTTGAGATTGAGCGTTTGATTGACGGGAACGCAAAAAACATAATAACTACGCGGTGTTGCTCCCGTCGTTACCAAGGTTTTAAAAACGTGGTCTGGATCTTGCTTCAATGCCGCCGCAACTGCGTTCCCGTCGGTCAAATCGGGATCATACTCGTGCGCCACAAAATCAATCTTTGCAGCGGCGAGCAAGCGCATGACATTGGTTTTTTCCATCAAAAAATTTATCCTTTCAACGATTCGATAAACGCTTGAATTTCAGCTTCGGTGTCGATAATTGACGAATAGCCAAAATCGCGTTCCGCCGCCGCGCTCGAAAATGTATGCGTGCAA
>JAUNWB010000338.1:0-361 GCA_030540535.1 Elusimicrobiales bacterium | reverse complement strand
TAATTGGCGGATGCCCCTCGATGCTGAAAATGCGCCAGAACGTTTCAAGAAATTTCGCCGCCCAACATGCGCTGCGCAACGATTGTGCGTTTTCGCGTTTTAATTCGGGCATGCCCAACGCTTTCAAAATGCGATTCAGCCATTGCCACATATTCACCCAGTCTTGATCGGTGATAAAATACGCGTTCCCGCAAACTTTATCGTTCCCGCTATCAAGCGCATCTGCCACTTGCATGTGCGCGTGCACCACGTTCGCAATGTGCGTCAGCGAAACAATATTGTGTCCTTCGCCAATCATACGCAACTTGCCCTCGCTCACACTTTTCAAAACTGTTGGCAACAAATGCGGATCGCCTTGTCC
>JAUNWB010000337.1 GCA_030540535.1 Elusimicrobiales bacterium | reverse complement strand
ACCTTTGTAATATGATTAAGAACGACAATATGCAAGCAAAAATGACAGCTCTCCAGATGGAGGTTGTAAGGCTGACAAACGAAGTTGCCCGCCTTAATGGTTATATTGCATTTGTCGAAGAAGAGAATCATAATATAGAACGAGAGACAAGGGAGGAATGCCGGCAAGAATTGGAGATGACTCAAATGAAACTAGACCGCGCAGAGGTCTGGATTGAGTCTGCCAACAAAAAGATCGCCAGGGAGAGACAAAGGGCTGACAGTTACTTCATGTTGCTTGTGGAAACCAGGGAAGCCCTGTCGGAAAAAAATGTAGAGTGTACCAAGCTTAAAAGGCGCGTGTCCGAACTTGAACAGTTCGAGGATGCCGCATCTTTGGCAGGAAAGGCCTGTGTTGATGCCAAGGACATTATAAATGTAATTAATCGTAGGGTTTACCAGCGTAACAGTGATGCGACGCGTTTCCTCAACGGTGAAATAGATCCTCATTCCCCGATGTTGGAAGAGGAATCGTTTATGGATATTATCAAGCATGTGATGGATGTCACAAGCGATAATGGACATAAGATTACAGGCAAGAAATGCCCGAAGAGCGACAGGCGCAAGCCCCGGACTTCAAAGAAGAGCAAAGAGAAGAGTGATGGAAAGGATGGGGAATCCCGTAATGTTTTCCGTAGCCGTCGTGTATATACTGCAACCATTTTGGAAGAAATGGGCATTGATTGTAGCAATCTCCCGAAGAACTCAAAGTTGATTAGGCGTAAGGATAAACAGACAGGCGAGGATATTTGGTATGTATATTTGTTCTTCTATTCCAAGCCAAGCGTCACCTGCAAGAAGTACAAGATAGGCCGTTTTAATATACCCGGCAAGGATCCCGACAACAGCAATTATCCTATTATGCTGATGAAGGACAATGGATTGATGCCAAGTTTTGCCAGGTTCTACCTTGACTCCAAGTTCAACTTGAATCTCAGCGAGAACCGTATAATCCAAATGTTGAAATCCATGCACACAAGAATACCTCAGTCCACACTCAACAGATGGATGCATCAGATTATCTCCATGCTGAGGGAAAGGCTGGAACCCCTTATGCTCGAGGCAATCCGCCAGTCAAAGTACACCAACAATGACGGCACCCGTCTTCTTGTCCGCAGCCGCGAAGCCGAAGACATGCCTTTCAAGTATCAGATTGAGTATATTCAAGCAGCCCTCTCCGAAGAAAAGAAAATTGTAGTCATGCTTTATGATGAAGGCACCCGTGACCATAGTCTTCAGGAGAACAAGATCTTCAAGGACTCCTCAATCAGAGGCTTCATTGCTGACCGCGCCCCTCAGTACAAGACAATTGTCGATGACCTTGAGTCTCAGAATCTCATCAGACAGGCGTGCTGGTTCCATTTCCGCCATTACTTGGTTGATGCATATCTTGTTGACGTGCGTATGGAGGATATTCTGATTCTTTGCAACTCACTATTCTATATTGAGCGATCCTTTGGCGATGAGGAAGACCAGAGCCCTGAAGCACGGCAGCAGTTCCGGTGGAAATGGAGCAAGCCTATAGTCGACCGTATTGTTGACAAGCTTAAAAAGATGCGAGCGGCAGGAGACGAATACGGAAAAATGGTCCATCGTGCCATAGATTACTTACTGGATGACGAAGAAGCCTTCAAGAGATTCCTCTATGACGGCCACCTTGACATGCACAATATAGCCATAGAACGCTGTTTCCGCCATATTGCAATAGGTCGTCGTAACTGGCTGCATACCGGAAGTCATCAGGCTGCACAGAATATCGCGTTCATGTTCGGTTTGCTTGAAAGTTGCAAATTGAATAATGTTGACTTTGGAATATACATTGAAGATATTCTCACCAGAATCATGTATGGAGAACACGTCGATACCACATTCCTTCCCTGCGGATATGTGACTCGATACAAGGAGGGGCAGGATGCCGCATAATCTTAAAAAACAAT
>JAUNWB010000336.1:1731-1994 GCA_030540535.1 Elusimicrobiales bacterium | reverse complement strand
CCACTTCCGCCGGGCAGGTCAGGTCAAACATGTCCGCGGGCATCCCGCAGTCCCGGAGCATGGCTGCAGCTTCCAGCAGCGCGGCGGTTACGTCCTCCCTGCTGCCTGGCGCGAAAGTCGCCGTATCGTAGGGTGCGTAGGTTTGCGCGCTGTGGAAAGTCCCCCGGGGCCGCTGATCATCCACACTGCCGATGTCGATGCACAGCACGCCCCCGGGGCTCCGGCGGACATCCCAGCGGCCTGATGCGGAGACGGTCTCGCCC
>JAUNWB010000336.1:0-1721 GCA_030540535.1 Elusimicrobiales bacterium | reverse complement strand
TCATAGGCCACGGTGATCACCGGCAGGGCATCCGCCTGCGGCACAAGCACCGGCGCATCCACGGTGACATCCCGCCAGGGGGTCGAGTAGGTCTGCATCCACCGCGCAGGGATCTGTGCGCGCAGCTGCGTGATGGCGCAGTATTCCTCCGCCGCCGCGCCCAGGGGCAGCAGCAGGGCCAGAAGCAGGGCTAGAAAGCGTTTCATCGGTCATGCCTCCCGGTGTAATGGGTTTTCCATGGATCAGACGCAGGGCAGAGCCTCGGGGTTTTGGGCATGGACGCAGGGATTTGCCTGCGGAGGGGGAAAAGTTTGAGAAAAATGCCTGTTCAGCGTAAAAAAGGCGAAGCCTTCTCCGTCTATAAGCATGAAAGGAGGCGAGGGACGGATGGAACAGGACATGCTCCGGGAGCAGGCGCTGGTGCAGATGGTCAACGAGCATCAGCGGATGCTGCTGCGCCTGTGCTATGTGTACCTGCGGGACGAGGAGCTGGCCCGGGACGCGGTGCAGGAGACCTTCCTGAAGGCGTACCGGGGATGGGCGGCCTTCCGTGGCGACAGCAGCCAGAAAACCTGGCTGACGCGCATAGCGGTGAACGTGTGCCGCGACATGCAGCGCACGGGCTGGTTCCGGCACACGGACAGGCGGGTCACGCCGGAGGATCTGCCCATGGCCGCGCCCGCGGCGGCGGAGGACCAGGAGCTGATGGTGGAGGTGATGGCGCTGCCGCCCAGGCTGAAGGAAATCGTCCTATTGTACTACTGGCAGGACATGACGGTGACGGAGATCGGGCAGGCGCTGGGGATCAGCCAGGCCGCGGTGTCCCGGCGGCTGAAGGCGGCCAGGGAGAAACTGAGGGGAATGCTGGAAGGAGGTGACTGCAGTGACCGAGCGCAAAGCAAAGAGGCGCGTTCAGCAGGCGTTTGACGCGACACTCACGGGATTGATGGAGGATCCGTGGCTGGCGCAGCGGGTAATGGCGCAGGCAAGGGCACAGTCCCAACAGGATGAACCGGTCAAAGGCCGGAAAAAGCTGTCGGTGGGGCTGGTTCTGGTGATAGCCATCATACTGGTGGCGGTGGTGGCTGTGGCGTTGACGCTTTCCTGGCAGCAGTACGCGGCCGATGTCAAGACCATGGAGCATGAGCAGGGCGCCTATGCCGACTGGCCGGTGGAGGATCGGGTGAACCTGGTGCGGGCGCTGGTGGAAATGGGCTATCTGCCGTCCAATGCAAGGACTGAACAGCTCTTTTCGGAGGACACGCCGGATGCGCAGCGGCAGGCCATTGCCGACCGGCTGCTGATGAATCTGACAGGTGCCTATGTTGTGGAAGCGATCAACCTGGAGGAGATTACCTATGCCATCATGGGCTACAGCGATTTCTGGACGCCGGAGCAGCGGGTGTGGTGGGAAAAGATCACCTACATGTTTACACCGGAGGCTGAGCGAAACAATCCGGAACGTCTGGTTGCGCCGGATGAAAAGACCATCACTGAGCAGGAAGCCATTGACATTGCCCGGAGGGAGATTATCAAGGCCTACGCGCTGCCGGAGGATGCCCTCGACCAGGCCCAGCCTGTTGCAAACCTGTATGTAACCACCCAGCACCCGGACATTCGCCGCTGGCATGTGGTGTTCAACTTCTACATGGAGGGAACGGATCACTATGCAGAGCGGGAATACAGCGCCGTTCTTGATAGCCAGGGCAACGTGCTTGCCG
>JAUNWB010000335.1 GCA_030540535.1 Elusimicrobiales bacterium | reverse complement strand
GGTGCCGGCCAATTCCACCCAATTTGCAACGTGGGAAATCACCGCACCCGCCGCGCCCGCGCTCTATACGCTGACGGCGGCCGCCCGCGCGGGGAAATCGGCCGACGCGGAACAAAAAACGTTCCCCGTTCTGCCCGGGAAAATGCGCCTGCTGGCCACCGCCAACAAAGCGCTCAAAAACGGCAAAAACACGCTGGCGCTCAGCGAGCTTGACGGAGTGGACCCCAAAAATGTGGAAACCGTCGCACTGACGGTAAACCCCAGCTTGGCGCTCTCGGTGCTTAACAGCATGCCTAATGTACTCTCGTCACCGTACAAGGATTTGGTTTCCACCTTAAACCGCTACGTGCCGCTGGCGGTGGTAAACAAGTTCTACACCACCTATCCGCAGCTGAAAGAAGCCGTTAAAAAACTGCCCAAACGGGACGGACAGACGGCCTCCTGGAACCAAAACGACCCCTTGCGGCTGACGCTTCTCGAACAAACGCCGTGGCTGCGCCAGGCGCAGGGAAACAAACAGCACGCGGCGGACGTCATCGATTTGTTCAATGCGCAGACGGTGGAAAAAACGCTGGCCAAAGAATTGAAACAAATCGCCAAGTTCCAAAACGCAAGCGGCGCGTTTACGTGGTTTGCGGGCGGGCCGGACGACGATTATCTGACGCTCTACGCGCTTTCCTCGTTTGCGCAGGCGTTATCCTACAACGCCCAAATTCCGCAGGCGGAAGCCAAAAAGGCGTTCTCGTACATTCTGCCGCGCATTGAAAAACGGCTGCTGGAAGATAAAGAAGGTTCCGTAGGGGCGGTTTCGTACGCGCTGTATGCGGCATACACGCTGTCCGCCTTCCCGGCCGAGTGGGCGCAAACGTCCCAGGCCAAGCCGTACATCAAACGCTGGGCGGACTATGCGGACAAACAATCCCGCTTTATGACGCCCCTGGGCCAAATATACGCCGCGGCCGTCTATCACCACCTGGGCGACGACGTAAAAGCCTCCCGGTACCTGGACCTTGTCACCAGCCGCATGAAGCAAAACGAGCTTTCCGGCGCGTATTTTGCGCCCGAACCGCAAAGCTGGATTTGGTATAACGACACCTTAACCACCCAAACGGTTACGCTCAAAACACTGCTTGAAATGCGCCCGGATTCGGATAAAATCGACCCCATGACCCAGTGGCTGCTTTTCAACCGCCAGGTGAACGACTGGTCGGACTCCAAAGCCGCCGCACAGGCCGTGTTTACGCTTCTGGACGTAATGAAAGCCAAAGGCGCACTGTCGCTGCCCACCACGTACCAAATCGACTGGGCGGGCGAACAGAAAACGCTGAATTTCGAACCGTTCGACTGGACGGAAGACCTGCAGTTTACGCGCACCGGGACGGAAGTTTCCCCCGCCGCGTTTACGGCCACGGTAGCCAAACAAAGCAAGATGACGGACTTTGCGTCCTTAAGCGCGGTATACCAAACGGCCGACGCCAAGGCTTCCCCCAAAGGGGTAATCAACGTGTCGCGCGAGTACTTCCTCATCAAGAAACAAGGAGACGAAATACGGCTGCACCCGGTGAAAGACCTGTCCGAAGTGTCCGTCGGGGACGAAATCAAAGTGCGCTTAACCATCACCACCGACAGCGCGTTTGAATACGTCCACCTGCAGGACCCCAAACCCGCCGGCTTTGAAAGCGAAGAACTGTTAAGCGGCTGGAGCTGGACCACCGTCCGCTCTTACCGCGAAAACCGCGACGCGGCCACCAACTTCTTTATCAACTGGCTGCCCAACGGTACGCTGACGTTGGACTATATTCTGCGCCCCACGGTGCCGGGACAGTTCCACGCACTGCCCGCGCAGGTACAGTCGATGTACGCGCCCGAATTTGGCGCGCATTCGGCCAGCGAAACGCTGAATATCAGCAAATAGCCCGAATGTTTATATTTAAGGCCTCCTCCACAGTGGAGGAGGCCTTTTTTATACCGCTTTTTCCCCCCGTTCCGCCTTG
>JAUNWB010000014.1 GCA_030540535.1 Elusimicrobiales bacterium | reverse complement strand
TCCGCCGCGGCAACCGCACGCTGCAGAAACGCAAAAATCTGCTGATAAAAGAACTCGACGCACTGGCCGCACGAGTGGCCGAAATGCAGGATGTACTTAAAAGATTGAACCATAAAATCGAAGTATACGACGAAAAAATCGTCGTGTGCGAGAAAAAATTGTTAAGAGAGGACTAAGATGAAAAAAGTATTAATCATTTCCGCCAGCCCCCGCCGGGGCGGAAATTCGGACCTGCTCTGCGACCAATTTTTAAAAGGCGCACGGGAAGCCGGTCATCAAGCGGAAAAAATTTTTCTGCCCGAACATAAAATCAACTACTGTTTGGGATGCGGCGTGTGCAACAATACGCACGTCTGCGTACAGAAAGACGGCATGAAACCGCTTTTGGACAAAATGGTGGAAGCGGACGTAATCGTACTCGCCACGCCCGTGTATTTTTACTCGATGGACGGCCAGCTTAAAACGTTTATTGACCGCACCGTTCCGCGCTACACGGAAATTGCGGATAAAGACTTCTACTTTATCCTTTCCGCCGCCGACACCGAAAAGAAAAACATGGCCCGCACGCTGGAAGCCCTGCGCGGATTTACCGAAGATTGCTTGGACGGCGCGCGCGAAAAAGGCGTTATTTACGGCGTAGGAGCCTGGCAAAAAGGCGAAGTAAAAAATACGCCCGCCTATCAAGAAGCATACGAAGCCGGAAAAAATTGTTAACACACTGCACCTGTTTCAACGGCGCGGGCGCAATTCCCGCGCCGCATTAAAATATGAAAATGCTTAAAATTCTCTTTCTTTTATTCCTTTTATTTTTAGGTTGGGCCGTTTTCTTTGTATGGCCGCAGCTGGGCTACGCACCCACAGAACAAGACCTGCGCCCGTACGCTGAAAAACCCTATTTTAAAGACGGCCGTTTTATTCCGCCCAAAGACATGTCCGTCCATTCCGAAAGAATGACGGGCTCCTCCGGCATGATGGCCTTTTTGCTGTCCGCCTTTTTCCCCGAAAAACTGGACCTTCCGCGGGAAACGCTGCACGCTGACTCCTTCGGAGCGCCCGCGCCGCTGGCCGTCTATTGGCTGGGGCATTCGTCTTTTATCCTCGAAATCGGCGGCAAACGGCTGCTGACCGACCCCGTTTTGGGTAACGCCGCGCCGATTCCTTTTATGTTCGGCCGCCGCGCAGACGCACCGTTAAAACGCACCGCTCTTCCGCAAACAGACATCGTGCTTATCTCCCACAACCATTACGACCATTTGGAACGCTCAACCATCCGCACTTTAAAAAACACGGACGCGGTGTTTATCGTCCCGGCAGGCCTGGGGAGAACCCTGCGCGGGTGGGGCGTAAAACCGCAAAATATCCGCGAACTGGACTGGGGCGACAGTTTTCAATCGGACAACTTAACCGTAACGGCGGTACCTGCCTCGCACTATACGGGCCGGAGCGGCTGGGATAAAAACAAAACCCATTGGAACGGTTATGTTTTGCAAAGCAAGGACAAACGCGCTTACTTCAGCGGAGATACGGGATATGAAGAAACGTTCTTTAAACAAATCGGCCGGGAATACGGTCCGTTTGACGTGGCGCTTATCGAAATAGACGCTTGGAACGAAGGCTGGCCCAATTTGCATTTATTTCCGCACCAGGCCGTACGTGTGGCGCAGGAAACGCGCGCCAAAGAGATGATTCCCGCACACTGGGGCGTATTTAATTTGGCGGCGCACCCGTGGAACGAATCCGTAAAAACCACCGCCCGACTGGCGCAGGAGCAAAACGTAAAATTTTCCACCCCTAAGCTGGGCGAAAAATTCCTCCCGGGAGAAACCGTTTCCTCCCGCTGGTGGGAATAAACATGTCGGCCGCGCAAACGGATTCATTTACGGCCAAACCGGAGATTTTGGAGTCATATGCAAAAATACGAAAACTTAACTTTAGACGAAGAACGCGCACTCTACGGCGTTACGAACGCCGTAATTACAAACTGCGCGTTTGAAGGACCGGCGGACGGAGAATCCGCCTTAAAAGAAACGCGCAACGTCCGCGTGGCGGACTCGCGCTTTTGCCTGCGCTACCCGCTGTGGCACGCGCACGGCGCAACCCTGGAAAACTGCACGATGGACGAAACCTGCCGCGCCGCGCTGTGGTACGACAAAGACCTCCATATCGTTTCCAGCCGTCTGGGCGGCATTAAGGCGCTTCGCGAATGCGACGATTCCGTCTTAGAAAACTGCCAAATTAATTCCCGGGAATTCGGCTGGTTCTGCCGCTGCGTAAACATGAAAAATTGCGAACTTACGTCGGAATATCCGTTTATGCACAGCCGGGATATGGAATTTGCGCACCTCAATATGAAAGGCAAATACTCGTTCCAGTACACCCAAAACGTGCGGATTACGGACTCGGTGCTGGACACCAAGGACGCTTTCTGGCACGGGGAAAACATCACCGTGGAAAACAGCGTCGTAAAAGGCGAATACCTGGGGTGGTATTCCAAAAATTTAACGTTTATCAACTGCAAAATCATCGGCACGCAGCCGCTGTGCTACGCGCAAGGGCTGACGCTTAAAAACTGCGAAATGCAGGACACCGACCTTGCGTTTGAATACAGCGACGTTCACGCCGACGTGCGCGGGCACATTGTCAGCGTCAAAAACCCCGCCAGCGGAATTATCCGCGCGCAGAGCATCGGCCAAATTATACGGGACGAACACCAGCGCCCCGGCACCAACTGCGTCATTGAAACCGCCCCTGTGCGCGAACCCGTTTTACTTTAAAGGAGGTATTATGAAAAAAACAACAGGTATTCTGATGTCGGCCGCACTTATGATTTCCATGGCGGCCTGCGGCAACGCCGCGGCCCCCGAAGGTCCGGCCGCCGACGAACCCGCCAAAACCAAAGCCGCCGCGCCTAAAAAAATACTGGTCGTGTATTACTCGTATTCCGGCAACACGCAGGCGGTGGCGCAGCAAATCGCCAAAGCTACGGGCGGAACGCTGTTCGAAATCACCACGGACCACCAATATCCCGAAGCCTATAACGCCATGACGGCGCAGGCCAAAAAAGAAATCCAGGCCGGATTCAAACCGGAACTCACGTCCAAACCGGAAAACTGGGCGGATTACGACATGGTTTTCGTCGGCTCGCCCAACTGGTGGGGCACGTACGCTCCGGCGGTTTCCGCCTTTTTGGCCGCGTATGATTTTAAGGGTAAAACCGTCGTACCGTTCTTCACTCACGGGGGCGGCGGCATGCAAAATTGCGAACGCGACATGAAAAAACAGCTCGCGGGAGCAACTTTCGGCACCGCCATGACGTTCCCCGGACGCTCTTCCGGCGCAAACGAAAAAACACTCGCCGCGTGGCTTACCCAACTGGGCGCGGCCAAATAGTATAATAAAGAAAATCTACCTCAGGAGGACGCTTTTATGCGCATGAAAAAAACGGCCCAAATTACCGTGGACGCGCTGATGAGCGTCCTCCTTTTGGTTATGTTCGCCGTTCCCTGGACGGGAGTGTTGCGCCACGAACGGCTGGGCGTTATTTTATTTGTTTTGTTTGCCGTGCATAATGCGATTCATTTCCGCTGGTACGCTTCCCTCTTCCGCGGGCCGTACAACGCTTACCGCACGGTTTGGGCGGGGATAAATATCGGCCTTTTGGCGGCCATGCTGGCCGTGGCGTTAAGCGGCGTGATGATTTCCCAACACGTATTTGGATTTTTAGAAATAAACGGCTCTCTTTTTTGGCGCAGACTCCATTTGTGCGCTTCGTATTGGGGGCTGATTTTAACAGGAGCCCACATAGGGCTCCACCTGCCGCAGCGGCCGCAGGGAACGCCCGTAAAAATACTTTTCCTACTCTTTGGCGCATATGGTCTGTACGCCTGCGCCGCCCTGCACATATGGAATAGACTTTTGTTTTTGGAAACTTTCTCCGCGCACGCTCCTTCCGCCGCCGCGTCCGCCATACGGCACCTGGGTGCGGCATGGCTTTTTGCGCTCCTTACGCGCGGTTTTTGCCTAAAAATACGGCAAAACCGTATACGATAGAAACTGGTAATCTCCGTCCCGGGCGTTCTGCGCCCGGGTTATTTTTCCGCTTGACTTGGAGCCAACTCCAGTATTTATAATAAAAGAAACAGTTGTTTAACAGGGGAGGATTCTTATGAAAAAACTAATCGGCGTGATGGCGGCCGGGCTCATCGGTTCCGGGGCGCTGCACGCTTATAACTGGAAACAAGCCGCCAATAATTTAACGCCCAAAGAACAGGCTTTTGCGGCGGCGGCCGCTACGGCGGCAGTGGGTAATTTACCCAAGCTGACCGCCGCGTTCAACCGCGCGTTGGACGAAGGCTGGACGGTAAACGAATTAAAAGAAATGGTCCTGCAATTATACGCCTACACGGGGTTCCCCCGCTGTTTGAACGCGTCCGCCACGCTGGAACAGGTGGTTAAAGCGCGCGCCGCACAGGGCAAACAAGACGTACCGGGCCAAACGCCCGCTCAAATCCCGGCCGGAACCGACAAATACGAACTCGGCAGACAAAACCTGGCCCGCTTGATAGGGCAGGATATTCCCAGCCGTCCGGCGGCCTTTATTCAAGATACGGATACGTTTTTAAAAGAACATCTGTTTGCCGATATTTTCGCCCGCGGCGTACTGACGGATGAGCAGCGGGAAATGGCGACGGTGTCTTTTTTAACGGCGTTGGGCAACGTTAATTCGCAACAGCGCTCCCACATGGGGCTTGCAATTAACGTGGGCGTAACGCCCGCACAGATTGAAGGGATTTGCGCCGTAGTAAAACAAGAAGTAGGCCGCCGCGAAGGTGTCAACGGCCTGGCCGTATTAAAAGAGGTAACCAACAAATGAAAAAACTGTTTCTTCTGACGCTTTGCGCCGGGTTGTTAACGGCCTGTGCGGGTACGCCCGCCAAAAAAGATTCGCCGCTGTTTGGCAAAGGGGAACCCAATCCTTACAGTGCGCATTTTACGGGCAATACGTATTTGGCCCCGTTAAACGGTTATGACGAACAGGTAAAGCTCCCCGCCGCCAACGTTACGTTTGAGCCGTGCGCGCGCACCGACTGGCACAAGCATACGGGCGGGCAGGTACTGCTTGTTACCAACGGCGAAGGGCGGCACCAAATCCGCGGGCAAGAAGTGGAAATTTTGCACCCTGGGGACGTGGTTTCCGTTCCGCCGAATGTGGAACACTGGCACGGTGCCGCGCCGGACAGCTGGTTCAGCCACGTGGCGCTTACGCCCAACGCGCCGGACAACCAACCGATATGGCTTGAAAAAGTAACCGACGAAGAATATAAATAATTCCCGAAACCAAGCCGGAACATTCCGCAAGATATTCCCCCGCCTAAAAACGCGGGGGTTTTTTATTTTTACTGAAACGCAGCCCGCAGGAATTGTATAATTATAGAGTAAATTACTGATTAAAGAGGAAAAAATGTTCGCTAATTTTAACCCGTGGCACCATGTATCGCCCGGTGATAAAAAAACCTTGCCGTATGTGGTAAACGGCATTATCGAAATCCCGAAAGGAACCCGCGCCAAATACGAGCTGGACAAAGCCAGCGGCCTTTTGCGCATGGACCGCGTTTTGTACTCGTCCGTCTATTATCCCGCCAACTACGGTTTTATCCCGCGCACGTACGGGGCTGACAAAGACCCCCTGGATATTTTGATTCTCTCCCAGGCCGAAGTGGTGCCGCTGTGCATTGTGCCCGCGCGCATCATCGGCGTTATGCGCATGCTTGACAACGGAGAGGCCGACGATAAAATCATCGCCGTGGCGCAGGGGGACCCGAACGTCAGCCACTATACCGACGTTTCCCAGCTGCCCGACCACTTAATTTCCGAAACCATGAGTTTCTTTGAAGATTACAAAAAATTGGAAAATAAAACCGTGGTGGTGGAAAAAATCTTCGACAAGAAAACCGCCATTAAAATTTTGAAAGACGCGTTTATCGCCTATGAGGAAAAATTTGTTACGTACAGCAATTTTTCCCGCATGATGGACAAATAAACCGTTCCGACGAATTAAAACAATTCCCCGGTGTGCGCAAGGCTGAAAAGTCCGCCCGCCGGGTTTTTCTATCTATTCCCCGGCCGCCTCGTCAAACAGTTCCCGCTGCCCGTCATTTGCGTTTTTTTCCGCAAGGGTTCCCCGCAGGCCGCCGGCGCGGATTAAACGCCTCGTTACAAAAGTTGACAAATAAATAGTTTCTTAGTAAACTATTTATCAAGGAGGTATTTAATGAAAGATTTATCCCGCTACGGTATCAACCCCGCCAAGAACCGTCCATACGAAAATATCACGTACGCATTGGCGCTCGTCTACAACGTTATTAACGCGCAAGTGGAAAACTGCTTGGCGCCCTGCGGTCTTACCCCCGTACAATTTAACCTGCTGATGTTGGCCGCTTATCAAAACGGCGGCAACGGGCTCAAACAGGCGGAAATGGGCAAGCGGCTTATCGCTTCGGCCAGCAACGTAACCAAACTGGTGGAAAAATCCGTCAAAGAAGGGCTGTTAAGCCGCGTGCAAAATCCGCAAAGCCGGCGGGAAAACATCATTAAAATCACCGCAAAAGGCCAACAACTCATCGATAAAGTATGGCCGGCATACGACCAACTGGTCCGCCGGCTGACCGACAGAATCCCCGCAAAGCGGCAGCGTGCGGCGGCTGAAATTTTAAACAACTGGCTGGAAAACCTGCAACAGGAGGACAAATAATGTTATCCCTTATTAAAACTTTCTTTAACCGTGCGTTTTTATCGCTTTTCTGCACGCAATACTTGGGTGCGTTTAACGATAATTTCTTTCGCACCGCTATGGCCACCTTTATTACCTACAAAGTAACCACGCTCAGCGCCAACTGCAAATCGGTCATTGTGGCGCTCGCCGTGGCGCTTTTTATGCTGCCGTTTTTCTTATTTTCGGCGCAGGCGGGCGAACTGGCCGATAAAATCCGCAAAGACCTGCTGATTAAAGCCACCAAAGGGTTGGAAGTGGTCATCGCCGTTTTGGCCGGACTCGGCTTCTTAACGGCCAATGTGCCGCTGCTTCTTTTTGTGCTGTTTTTAATGGGAACGCAATCCTCATTCTTCGGCCCCGTAAAATACAGCATTTTGCCCGATATTTTAAACGAAAAACAACTCATCGCCGGCAACGGTATCATTGAGGCGGGTACCTACGGCTCCATTTTGCAGGGCACCATTTTCGGCGGAATTATCATTACGGCGAATGAAATGCTGCTGCCCGGGATTATCTTGGCGGTAGCGATACTTGGCTTCGGGTGCAGTTTATTCATTCCCAAACAGCAGCCGGCCAACCCGGATTTGAAAATTGATAACAACTTCCTGCGCAGTACGTGGAAGAACATCGCGTTTGCCAAACAAAGCCACGAAATTTTCCTGTGCGTTTTGGGCATATCCTGGTTCTGGATGCTGGGCACGGCACTTATTGCGCAAATGCCTTCTTTGGCGGCGGATATTTTAAACGGCACACCGGGATTGTTTACCTTTTTGCTGACGCTGTTCTCCTGCGGTATCGGGCTGGGATCGCTTATCTGCCAATTTTTGGTTAAGGGCGAAATTACCAGCAAATACGTTCCCGTCAGCGCGATTTTGATGACCGTTTTCCTGGCCGATTTGGCCTGCGCCGCGGCGGGGTTTGTACGCCCGTCGGAAGCGATAGATTATAAAGCGTTTTTATCGACTTTCGCCGGCAAACGCATTACGTTTGATTTACTCGGATTCGCCGTGTGCGGCGGCCTGTACATCGTGCCGCTTAACGCGATGCTCCAATTCTTGGCGACCGAAAAAACGCGTTCCCGCGTCATCGCCACCAACAATATCATCAACTCCTTATTTATGGTAATGGGCAGCGGATTTTGCGCCGCACTGCTGGCGGCCAAATTTACCATTCCGCAGGTGTTTGGCGTCATCGCCGCCGTCAACGCGCTGGCCGCCGTATACATCTGCGGGCTCCTGCCGCACCACATTATCCGTATGATTATGACGCGCATACTGAACTGGATATACGGCGTAAAAGTAAACGGACTGGAAAATTGGAAAAACTTGAAAGGCAACGCCGTCATCGTGGCGAACCATACCTCTTTTTTGGACGCGGTGCTGTTATGGGTATATATGTCCGGCGACTTGTACTTCGCTATTGATACGTACGTCAGCAAAAAATGGTGGGTGCGTCCGTTTTTACATCTGGTAAAATACTTCCCCATTGACCCCACCAGCCCGATGGCCGTCAAATCGATTATCGAAGAAGTCAAACAAGGCCGGCGCGTGGTAATCTTCCCCGAAGGACGCATTACCACCACGGGCGGTTTAATGAAAATCTACCCCGGCCCCGCCATGATTGCCGATAAAAGCAACGCCCAAATTCTGCCCGTTTGCCTGGAAGGCAGCCAATACTCGCTGTTTTCCCGCTTCGGCACGCAGCTGAAAACGCGTCCGCAAAGCAAAATTACAATGACCGTTTTGCCGCCCGTAAAATTGGAAATCGGCGAAGAATTGAGAGGACGTGCGCGCCGTCAAGCGGCTTTGCGCGGACTGTACGAAATTATGGTAAATATGAAGTACGACGCGGGCAATACGGACGAAACGCTTTTCGATTCGCTCTTGGACGCCGAAAAACTCGTCGGACGCGGCAAAAAAATTATGGACGATATCAACCGCCGCCCCGTTTCCTTCGGCCAGTTTTTAACCGCCGTATTTACGCTGGGCAAACAATTCGCCAAACAAAACAAACAAGGCGACTTTGTGGGGCTGATGGTACCCAACTCCGTCGCCGCGGCGGCCGCATTTTTCGGCCTCAGGGCGTTTAATTTAACGCCGTGTATGCTGAACTTTTCCACGGGCGTAAAAAATATGCTCGCCTGCTGCAAAGCCGCCAACATCACAAAAGCGTACACTTCCCGCACTTTTATCAAACAAGCGGGACTGGAAGAAACCGCCCAAGCCATAGCCAAAAGCGGCGTGGAGCTGATTTATCTGGAGGACGTAAAACAACAAATCACCTGGTGGGATAAAGTCTGCGGACTGACGGCGTCGTTCTTCCCGCGTTATTATTACAAACGGGTGCGCGGAAACGTGAGCGCGCAGGATCCGGCGGTGGTGCTGTTTACCTCCGGCTC
The DNA here is from genome assembly GCA_030540535.1 of Elusimicrobiales bacterium. Lineage (GTDB taxonomy): Bacteria > Elusimicrobiota > Elusimicrobia > Elusimicrobiales > Elusimicrobiaceae > Avelusimicrobium. The sequence goes on along the minus strand of JAUNWB010000014.1, from coordinate 2,638 downwards.
CGAAGGCACGCCCAAAGGCGTAGTCCTCAGCCACCAAAACATTCAGGCCAACCGTTTACAGCTGCAAAGTATTTTGGATTTCGGTCTGAAAGACAAAGTATTTAACGCCATGCCCATTTTCCATTCGTTCGGGCTGACGGCGGGAACGCTGCTGCCGCTGCTGTCGGGCGTACCCGTGTTCTTCTATCCGTCGCCGCTGCATTACCGCATCGTGCCGGAATTGGTGTACGATCGCAACGCCACCATTCTGTTCGGCACGGATACGTTTTTAAACGGCTACGCCAAAATGGCCCATCCGTATGATTTCTACTCCGTACGGCTGGCCGTGGTCGGCGCGGAAAAACTGAAGGAAGAAACCATCCGCAAGTATTACGATTTGTTCGGTCTGCGCATTATGGAAGGCTACGGAGCAACGGAAACCTCCCCTGTATTGGCCGTTAATACGCCGATGTATTTTAAACGCGGCACGGTAGGACGGCTGCTGCCGGGAATTACGGCAAAACTGGAACCCGTCCCGGGTGTGGAAAACGGCGGGAAACTGCTTGTCAAAGGCAAAAACATTATGGCCGGATACCTGCGCGATACACCCCCCGGAGTATTGGAACCGCCGCAGGACGGCTGGTACGATACGGGTGACATCGTCAGCATTGACGAAGACGGCTTCGTTCAAATTTTGGGCCGCGCCAAACGGTTTGCCAAAATTGCGGGAGAAATGATTTCCTTGGCGGCGGTGGAAACGGAATTGGCCGCGCTTTGGCCGGACAAAATGCACGGACTCGTAAACATTCCGGACGAAAAGAAAGGCGAACAGCTGATTTTGTTTACCACGCAGAAGGACGCTTCGCGCGCGGCTATTCTGGCGGACTTCAAAGAGAAGGGACTCAGCGAGCTGGCCGTTCCCAAAACGGTGCGCGTAATGGACGAAATTCCGCTGACGGGTACGGGCAAAGTGGACTACGTTAAATTAAAAGAAATGGCGTTAAACTAACCGTTTGAAAGCCAAACTCCCCGTCAACGACGGGGAGTTTTGTTTCTGCCGGAAAATACTTGTCCAAAAGCGCAAATTCTCCGCCGACGGTTTAAAACTCAAAACTCTTAGCGGCTTTTTGCAGGGCGGCACGTTTTTGGGCCTCTATTTCCGCATCCAGCTTTTTCATCAGGACGGGGCTTGTAACATCTACGGCAATCTGCCCCGCCATATCGTTGATACTCTCAATATATTTGCTTGGTTCCGCGGTTGTAATTTCCACTAAAAGATCTTTTCCCGCACCGCGGTACATGTTGGCTACGCCCATAATTTCCGCCACGGGTTTCAAAGTGACATTACTTTTGATGGAAAATTGGCCGACAAAATCTTTTAACCTATCAACAAAATACGTTTTGGATATGGCCGCAATCGTACCGTCTTCCAAAGTCAAAATTGAAAATTTATTGATTCTATTCCACTCAACGGTATGATATTGCGGACTGTGATGTACAAAAGGATGCCCTTTATAGCCTTTATCTTCGAATTTATCGCCGATTCGGTACCCGTCAAAAGAAATTTTGCGATGGTCGTTTTCCAGCGCGGAAACCGTTTCCGGCTTGGGCGCCGCCGGGGACGGCCCAGCCGCTTCGGTCCCGTACGTTTTTGTAACGGCCCCTTCGCGCGTTTTTTCATCGGACGGGTTGGAACACCCGACCAATCCGATTCCTAAAATAAAATAAAGCAAAATGGATATTTTTTTCATATTATTTCCCTTGAGGTTTACCGTCCGCATACATCTTGTCCATTCCCCAACGGTCCCATTTTTCCGTCAACAAACCGCTTTTGACGCTTTTATCGCACGAAGCAAGCACGCTGGAAAAAGACTGTTTCCGCATTGTTTTTTCATATTTTTCCTCTCCGGCTTGTTCCGTCATTTTATTTTTGGCAACGTCCAACATAATCTCCATCGCCACAATTCCGCCTTCCTCCTGCTCCCACTTTTGCTGCTCCTTTAAAGCGGCGTTACATTCTTTGGCGCTATACTGCCGTTCGCCACAACCTGCTATACAACTCAATGCGGCAAGACCGCACACTGCATATACGATTTTTTTCATAACTCCTCCTTTTTCTTTAGGATAGCACTGGGGGCCGACAACAGTAATGTCGCACTTTTTATTGCGAACCAAACGGAGAAATAACGGCGCGGCGGGAACGGTTGCAAAATTTTGCGACAATACGCTTTCGCAGGCGGGTGATACACTGAAATGAAAGGAGGCGTTTATGGAATATATACTTATTTTGTTGGCGGCGGTTTTAGCCGGGTTGGTGTTAAACCGCAGATTGCCCCAAGCTCACCAATTTTGGGGTAAATGTTATTGGGCTCTGGTTGGAATTGGTATTGTGCAAAACATTCTTTTTGCCCCGTACCGCGTTTTTCGGGTACTGTATGATTTAGGCCGGTTATTCCAATAACGCGTTTTATTTGCTTTTGAGGTAAGCAGGCAGCTGGTAGACGGTATTGCAACGCTAAGTACTGCAAGCGATTAAAACGATTTCTATAGAAGGCCCCCGCGGGGGCTTTAGAAAAAAGAGGGCCGGCTGATAAAAGCCGGCCCATTACAGGGTTACAATTCTATTCCGTTTGCTTTCATTTGTTCCGCAAGCTCAAAC
>JAUNWB010000334.1 GCA_030540535.1 Elusimicrobiales bacterium | reverse complement strand
ACTCTATATTTGCTACAACAACATTCCACTGATTGATATTCGCTATGTGGAGAATGTGCAATCGGTGTTGAATGACGCACGGACAATCAGAGAAAAGTATATCGAAAGTAACAACATCAAATTTGGCGTACAATGAAAAAGATAATTTTGAAATCGCTTGCCCTTGTGAACTTTAAGGGTGTCCGTGATTTTAGCATTGCTTTCAATGACGGCATTACAACCGTGTGCGGAGATAACGGCACAGGCAAGACAACGCTCTATGATGCGTATTTGTGGCTGTTGTTCGGCAAGGACAGCACAGGCAGAAGTGACGGTGCTAACGGCTTTAACGTAAAGACCACAGGCGAGGATGGAAAGCCAATCTACCGCTTGGAACATTCAGTTACAGCCGTGCTTGAAGTGGACGAAAAGGAAATCAAACTGCAACGCTCACTGGTTGAGAAATGGCAGAAAGTGAACGGGACAACAGAGGAAGTGATGAAAGACGAAACACAGTATTTCATCAACGATGTGCGCACAGGTACAAAGAAAGAGTATCAAGCCGAAATATCGGAGATTATACCCGAAGATGTGTTCCGCATGATAACCAACCCTTACTACTTTACATCATTGGGTGCTGAAACTCAAAAAGATATGTTGCTTGAAATGGTTGGCAACATTGATGATGAAGAAGTGGCGGCTACTGACCCCGATTTTCTTGCATTGCTTGACCAAATTAACGGCACAAGCCTCGCAAAGTGGGCAAGAGAGATTGCGGCTAAGAAAAAGGCTTGCAATGATGCACTTGCCACCATTCCCGCAAGTATCGAAACGGCACAGAAACTTATGCCAGAAAGTGAGGAATGGGCGGTGCTTGAAAAGCAGTTGAAAGAAGTGCAAGACCGTGTTAAGGAGATTGACGCACAGATTGCCGACAAATCCGCTCTGAACGATGAGGCATATAAGCGCAAGATGGCACTTATGAAACAACAGGCTGACAAGCGTATAAAACTGCAAGACCGTGAGAATACTATCCGCATGGAAACCAACGCAGCGCACAACAAGGCACTTTCCAACATTCAGCAAATGGAAAACGAGTTGTCAATCAATCAGAAGAACTTGGATAGCTACCGCAACGACAAAATGAACGTGGACGGCAAGATTGATGAACTCAACGGCAAACTGGTAGAAATGCGTGAGCAGTTCAAGACTGTTGCAAAAGAGCAGTTCCCAGAGCCGAGCGGTGATGTGCTTGTGTGTCCGACTTGTGGCGAGCCTTACAAGGGCGAGAACTTGGAAAATGCCATTGCAAAGTTGCGTGGAAACTTTGAGCAAAGCAAATCCAAGCGACAGAAAGATATTCAGACCAAGGGCAAGCAATACAAAGCCGAATACGACAAAGCCGTGGAGCAGCAGACCAAACTAACAGGTCTTATTGCCAAACTTGAAGATGATGCACTTGAAATAAAGGGCAATATCACAATCAAGAAAAACAACATCCCTGTTGTTGGCAACGCTGACGAGGCTATTGCCAATGATAAAGAGTGCATAGGGTTACGCAATGACATAGCAGAAATCGCCAATCAGTTGCAAGTTGAGGTGCCTCAAGCCGATGTGTCGGAACTGCAAAGCGAGAAAGCCGACAGCAACGCTGCCATTGCCGATATTAACAAGCGACTTGGCAAACGTGCGATGATTGAGCGAGTGAACAAAGAGATTGCCGACCTTGAAGAAAAGCGTATAGCCAACAACCAAGCCAAGGCAGACTTGGAGAAATGGGAAGATGTGTATTTGCGCTTTCAGAAAGCCAAGGATGAAGTTCTCATGCAACGCATCAACGGCTTGTTCAATGTCGTTTCGTTCTCATTCGTTAAGGAACAGAAGAACGGAGGCGAGAAAGTAACTTGCTATTGCATGGTGAACGGTGTGCCTTATGCTGATGTCAATGCCTGTGGCAAGGTAAACGCTGGCTTGGATATAATCAACGCTATATGTGCCACAAAAGGCATATCAGCACCCATATTCATAGACA
>JAUNWB010000333.1 GCA_030540535.1 Elusimicrobiales bacterium | reverse complement strand
ATAATTTAAATTATGTGTGAAAACGCAGAGAGGAGCAAACTACATGAGATGGAAGAAGAGTACCCAAAAGCTTTTGTCCCTCGTCCTGACCCTGGCCATGCTGGTCAGCATGGTCCCCGCGGTGTTCGCGGCGGAAGGGGACACAGACGCGGACCCGGTGGACGAAATTGTTGAGACCGCCGGTCCCGTGGATTCTCTGGAGGACACGCCGGTCACGACAGCCGGGACCTACAGCCTGGGCGAGGATGAGGAAGATTTGACCCAGGCGGCGGACGGCACAATTTTATGCAGCAACATTGATGAAGTTATTCAGGCAATTACCAATGCAGAAAACGATGCGAAAATAATTCGCTTAAGTGACAATATTACAGATATATCACGTGCAAATGCGATTACAATCAATGATGGTCAGAAGATCACGATTGATTTGAATGGTTATAATTGGAATGGCCTGATGCCATCGTGTCAGTCGTATATTAAAAATAATGGTTCCCTTACGATTATGGATTCGGCTGGGAATGGCCGTATCCAAGTGGCCGCATTTAACTCTATTGTTACAATAGAAAATTCGGGAACCCTAAATCTTAATGGCGGATTGATTGATGGCACCGCACAGGGCGGGAGCCATACGGGAATCGTTTCTTCCGGAAACATTATAATTTCAGAGGACGCAACGGTCAGCGGGGCTGGCTGCGGATTGGAGGTTATTGATGGTACAGCCTCTATCTGCGGTGGCACCCTCAAATCTGCGCTGGGCAAAGATGGGGCTGATGGCTACGGACTTTCTGTGGCTGGCGGCAGTGTTACCGTTACTGACGGCAATGTTTCTGGGATAAGCAACACGAGTACAAATACTGCTATCAACGTGACTGGAGGCAGCATTTCCATCACTGGCGGTACCTTCTCCAGCGATGTAAGCGCGTACGTTCCTCAAGGCTATACATATAACAGCACGACGGGAGCAGTAACTGCCGCCACCCCTGTTGATACTTATGTGGCCGAGGTGAACGGCATCAAGTACACCACCCTGGCCGAGGCCATTAACGCGGCGGCGAGCGGCGACACCGTTATCCTGCTGGCGGATATTTTGCTTGATCCCACAGCTGTGGAGGATCAAAACAGTACGAGCCTGGAACCTCTCATTACCATTAACAAGAATCTGACGCTGGATCTTTCCGGTTACTCGATCAAATTGGATCAAACAAAATTGCCGGGCACCACGGAGGGACTGCCATATACGCCGGTGGTTTTTGCTGTCGAAAGTGCGGTTACCATTACAGGAGACGGCATGATTGACGCCGAGGCCGGGTATAACAATTCTTATGGTATCAATGTCAATGGCGGAAGCCTGACGATCGAAAGCGGCACTTTTACCGGCGCACCGACCGCAGTACAAGTGCAGACGGGCAGCCTGACCATCAATGGCGGCAGCTTTGATCTTGCGAGTACGATAAAATTGGCGGCGCCAGGGAATGCGAAATACATTATCAACGCGATTGACACTAACTGGCAAAATGCAACCGCTCAGATTTCGATTGCCGGCGGTACCTTTGGATATAATTATTCTGCTTATCCTGCGGAAGGTACAGGAACATATCTTGCCGACGGCTATGAGATGGTGGAAAACACCGACGGCACTTATGGGGTGCAGGTGGACACCAATGTCTATGTGGCCCAGGTCGGCAGCAAGAAGTATAAAACCTTAGCAGATGCCATCGACGCGGCCCAGGCCGGCGACACCATTACTCTGCTGGACAATGTGTCTATCAGCGAGGCCCTGACCATTAGCTGCGGTGTTACGATTGATGGCGGGAACTTTACTGTTACCGACAGCACGGGAATCTTGTCTCCCGCTATCAAGATCGAGAGCAGCGATACCGTGACTGTCCAGAACTTGACCCTCGACGGTGCGGCGCGGGGATTTGACTTGCTGAACAGTGCGGCAAAACTCTCCCTGACAGATTGCACGCTGAACGTCTCTGAGCGGGGAATTACCTGCTCGCTGGATGCTTATG
>JAUNWB010000332.1 GCA_030540535.1 Elusimicrobiales bacterium | reverse complement strand
GTGCATGCCTGAGAAAGCGATGCGCCTGGAGCGCGCAGGTGACTGATTCTCCGCACCGCGTTCCCGAGGAAGGAGGCTCCGAAGTGGGGTCTCCTTTGCTTTTTTCGCCTTACCGTCTGCCGGGCAAGCGCTATGCGGCGGTCTTTGAAGAGGGGCGGAGCGTGGCGTGCGGCTCGATGGTGTTGCGCTGGGTGCCCAATGGGTTGGACATCTCCTGCCTGGGCGTGATTTCCGCGAAGAAGGTCTTTCACCTGGCCGTGGAGCGGAGTCGCGCGCGACGCCTGATGCGCGAGGCCTTTCGTCTGCGGCGGCCTGAATTGCAGACGGGGTTTGACTTGGTGTTGATGGGGCGGCGCAAGTTGCTCTCGGAATCCTGCCAGGAGGTGCAGAAGGATCTGCTGTGGCTCTGCAAGAAGGCGGGGCTCCTGGGGGAACGGAGGCCGCATGCGTAAGGTGTTGGTGGCGTTTCTGGTGGGCTGCGTGCGCTTTTACCAGCAAACGTTGCATGGATTTATCGGTTATGGTCACTGCAAGTTCACGCCCAGTTGTTCGGCGTATATGATTGAGGCGTTGCAGGTGCATGGGCCATTGAAAGGATTGCTCTTGGGTGCGTGGCGCATTTTGCGTTGCAACCCCTTTTCACATGGTGGGTACGACCCCGTGCCCCCGAAGCCTTTGAAGGAAGCGAAGACGCATGAATAAGACAGAAAAAACGTGGGTCGCTATTTTGGTGGCGTTGCTCATTGGGTATCTGGCGTGGCAATGGACGCGCCCGACGCCTCCGCCCGCACCCGCCCCGGCTCCCGTGGCCCAGCAGACCTCCTCGGTGAATACGAACAAGGCCGCGACCATCTCCCAGGCCGCCCCTGCGCAGACCCCTGCGGAGGCGCCCCTCATCCTCCCGAAGGGTGAAGATGTGGTGCTCGAAAATGACCAGGTGAAGCTGACCTTCAACACCCTTGGCGCGCGCCTGCTCTCGGCGGAGATGAAGCTCTACAAGGCCGAAAACACCGAGGACTCCGGCCCTGTGGTGATGCAGACGGGCGACCTCCTGGAGCTCTCCTTCGGCGAAGCGCTCCCGCAACTCTATACCGTGACGCGCGAAGGGCAGACGCTCCACTTCGTTACCACCCTCTCTTCCGGCGTGGAGCTCAAGCGCTCCATCACCCTCGAGCACGACTACAAGCTCACCGTGAAGGATGCCTTCTCCTCGGCCACTCCTTCCATCATCAACGCCTATCGCTTCAATGGCGGCACCCTCTCCCTGATTCCGAAGGATGAATTGGGCGCCGACCTCCTTGCCCAGGGCGAACGTAAGCCCGAGTATATGGCGAGCGAATTGCCCCGCATCCTCGGCGCGGGCAGCGCCTTCCTGGGTTGCGGCACGAGCACAGATGCAGCCGGCACGCGCGAATCCGCCCAACAGGCCTTCCCTGCGCAGACGTGGGTCGCCCTGAAGAACCGCTTCTTCGTGTCGTTGGTGCAGCCGCAGACGGCCTGCCCCGTGGATCTGCGCGTGGCGCGTGAGAAGGGCGACCGCCTGGTGGTGAATCGCGTGGGGGCGGACTTCTCCTACCCCTCCATCGCCCTTGGCGCCGGGCAGACCCAGGAAGTGTGGACGACCCTCTACGTCGGCCCCAAGAAACTCTCCTCGCTCAACGCCTTTGGCAACCATGCCGACCGCGTGATGGACTTCGGTTTCTTCACATGGGTGTGCGAGATCCTCCTGCCCTTGCTCAACGGCTTCTATTGGATCATCCCGAACTACGGCGTGGCGATTATCCTTCTCACCTTCGTGGTGCGCATGGTCTTCTGGCCGTTGACGCACAAGAGCACGGTGTCGATGCGCAAGATGAGCATTATCCAGCCGATGATCAAGGATCTTCAGAAGCAGTTCAAGGATAATCCCCAGAAACTGCAGCAGGAGACCTTCAAGCTCTATCGCGAGCACAAGGTGAACCCCTTCTCGAGTTGCCTGCCGCTCCTCATCCAGATCCCGATCTTCATCGCCCTCTTC
>JAUNWB010000013.1:10841-11913 GCA_030540535.1 Elusimicrobiales bacterium | reverse complement strand
AACAGCCGCACGGTGCAGCGCGCGGGCGGGGGCCAGCGTGCCGTCGGTGGTGATTTCCAAAATCAAGCGGTCGTAGTCCGTTTTCTGGCCGACGCGCGCGGGTTCCACGTCATAGTGAACCTTTACGATCGGGGAAAACAGCGCGTCCACCGGGATAAATCCGGCCGGGCGCTGGATTTTGGCCTGTTCTTCAGCCGGGCCGTATCCCTTGCCGCGGGAAATTTCAATTTCCATTTCCAAGCTGCCGCCCACTTCGAGCGTAGCCAGTTCCAGGTCTTTATTGACAATTTCCACACCGTCGACTTCTTCGATATCCGCCGCCGTAATCACACCGGGTTTATCGGCGTGGAGCTGCAAATATTCGCGGGTTTTGCCTTCCATCTTTACGCGCAGGTTTTTCAGGTTAAGCAAAATGTTGATAACGTCTTCCCGGACGTTGGGCACCGTGCTGAATTCATGCACGGCCCCGGCGATTCTGACGGCGGTAACGGCGGCGCCTTCCATGCCGGACAGTAAAATCCGGCGCAAGGAGTTGCCCACCGTGTGGCCGTAACCGCTTTCGTACGGTTCGGCAATAAATTTGCCGTAAAAGTCGGACGCGGTTTTTTCTTCCAACTGAATCTTTTGGGGAAGGACCAATTCGTTAAAAGCCATTATAAGCCTCCAAAACTATTTAGAATAGTATTCGACGATGAGCTGCTCGTTGACAGGGTAGGACATTTCCGCTCTGTCGGGCCATCTTAAGAGTTTGCCGGTCATTTTCTCCGCGTCGTATTCCAAAAAGCTGGGCCGCTGGTTGCGTTTTTCGGCTTCGGTAAGGCCCTGTTTGACTTGGACGTTTTCAGCCAAGGCTTTGTCCAGGGTTACTTTGTCGCCGATGCGCAGCTGGTAGGAAGGAACGTTGACGGCTTTGCCGTTGACCGTTACATATCCGTGCAAAACAATCTGGCGGGCCGCTTTCAAGGACACCGCAAAACCGAGGCGGCGCACAACGTTATCCAAGCGGGTTTCCAGTTTCCGCAAGAAGTTTTCGCCCGTCTGGCCTTCGGCTTTGGCGGCGGCGTCAAACATA
>JAUNWB010000013.1:0-10831 GCA_030540535.1 Elusimicrobiales bacterium | reverse complement strand
TATTGCGGAACGGAATTTCAGACATGCCGGACTGCAATTTGGCTTTCTGTTTTTCCTGCAAGCGGATACCGTATTCGGACACTTTGGCTTTTCTGACTTTGCCGCCGCGTTTGGTGACGGCCGCCAACTTGTCAATGACGCAGTTGGTGTAGCACTTGGTTCCTTTTAAGAAAAGTTTGCAATCTAATTTTCTGCATTTTTTGCAGCTGGGTCCTGTATATCTAGACATAAATCTTATACTCTCCTGGCTTTGGGCGGTCTGCATCCGTTGTGGGGGATGGGGGTGATGTCTTTAATGGAAGACACGGTAAGTCCGGCTTGCTGTACGGCTCTGACGGCCGTTTCGCGGCCCTGACCGGGTCCGCAGACCTTTACGGCCACTTCGCGCATACCCATGGCGACGGCTTTTTCGGCCGCTTTGTTGCTGGTAATCTGCGCGGCGAACGGGGTGCTTTTCTTGGTGCCTTTGAAGCCGTGGGAACCGGCGGTGGACCAAGCAACCGTGTTGCCTTTATCGTCCGACACCGTTACAATGGTGTTGTTGAACGAGCAGTAAATATGCACCACGCCAAAAACGGGCGCTTTCGAATTTTTCTTTTTGCCTTTCGCCGCGGGCGCTTGGGCCGGCGCGGCCGTTGTCACTTTTTCTTCTGCCATATGGTTAAATTCCTTCTAAAATTTATTTGGTTTTGGAACCCACAGTTTTTCTTCTGCCGCGGCGGGTTCTGCTGTTGGTTTTGGTGCGCTGACCGCGGACCGGCAGGTTGCGGCGGTGGCGCTGGCCTTTATAGGAACCGATTTCAATGGCACGGTGAATGTTCTGCGCCACTTCGCGGCGGAGTTCACCTTCCACTTTGTATTCCTTCTGCAAAAGGGTGTTGAGAAGACCGGCCTGCTGTTCCGTCAAATCTTTGACGCGGGTGGCGGGGTCAATCTGGCCTTCCAGTTTGGCAAGCACTTCTTTCGCGTTTTTCTTGCCGATGCCATAAATGTATTCCAACGCGACATCTATTCTTTTGTTTTTCGGTAAATCAATACCTGCGACTCTAGCCATATCTTATAAAACTCCTGTAAATTAACCTTGGCGTTGTTTGTGTTTCGCGACTTCGCAAACCACGCGTACTACGCCGTTGCGTTTAATGATTTTGCATTTTTGACATATCTTTTTAACACTGGCTCTAACTTTCATTTATTTCTCCCTATAAGTTATTCTGCCGCGGGTCAAATCGTAAGGGGAAAGTTCCAATCTCACTTTATCGCCCGGGAGAATTCTTATATGATGAACTCTCATTTTGCCGGATATGTGCCCCAGAATTACTTTGCCGCCCGGTATTTCAATTTTAAACATCGCGTTGGGCAGCGCTTCCAGGACTTTACCTTCAATTTCGATTTTATCGCTCATACGACTCCGAGTTCGGATTAAATCACAGAACAAACACCCGCCGCGTTTATCCTTCAAACGCGCCAGGCGGCTTATTCAAAGGCAGTGAAAATTTCGCTGCCGTTAGCCGTTACGGCCACCGTATGTTCAAAATGCGCGGCGTAACTTCCGTCACGCGTGACAACGGTCCAACCGTCTTCCAGCTCCCTGACTCTGTAACTTCCCGCAGTAAGCATGGGTTCAATCGCAAGCACCATCCCCGCTTCTAAAACGGGGCCGGTTCCCGGCTTGCCGAAATTCGGAATGCTGGGTTCCTCGTGCATATTGCGCCCGATGCCGTGCCCGCAATAATCGCGCACGACGCCCATGTTATGGAGCATGGCAAATGTTTCCACCGCGTGCTGCACGTCGCCAAGACGTTTGCCCGGTTTGACTTGCCCGATTGCCTTATATAAAGACTTTTTGGTTACGTCCATCAGTCTTTGGGCTTCGTCGGAAACTTTTCCCACGCCGAGGGTGACAGCGGCGTCTGAACAGAAGCCGTCAAGGCGGGCTCCTGTATCGATACTGATAATATCACCACTCTTTAATATTCTATCTTTTTTTGGGATTCCATGCACGACTTCTTCGTTTACCGAAGCGCAAATGCTGCCCGGAAACCCATAATACCCCAGAAAAAGCGGCGTCGCCCCGAAGGAGCGAATCGTTTTTTCCGCGGCCGCGTCCAACTCCAGCGTGGAGATGCCGGGGCGTACCATTTCGGTCATTTGTTTTAAGACCGCCGCGGTAACTTTTCCGGCCGCACGCATTTTTTGGAGTTCTTGCTCGTTTTTTACTTCAATCATTTTACCTTCTCAAGGACTTTGGTCAGGTCCTCAAAAACTTGTTCCGGGCTTTGATTCCCGTTTACTTCCACGTATTTACCGCTGTTTTGGTAATAATTTTTTACCGGCAGCGTATCGTGGTGGTACACTTCCAGGCGGTGTTTCACGCGTTCGGGAGTGTCGTCCGGGCGGGAATATAATTCCCCGCCGCACGCCGGACAAGCAGTCAGCGGCGCGTTCAAATCAACATGCAGGATTTCCCCGCATTTTTTGCATTGGCGGCGCGAAGAAATGCGGCTGACGACTTCGCTTTCCGGCAAATCAATCATTACGACTTCGGTAATTTCGCGGTTCAAGCGTTTCATCATAGCGTCTAACGCTTCGGCCTGCGCAACGGTGCGCGGGAAACCGTCGAAAATGATGCCTTTCTCCGTCGCACTGACGATTTTTTCCAACATGGAAACCATCAGTTCATCGGGCACCAAATTACCGTCGTTGATAATGGCGGCAATCTTTTTGCCTAACTCCGAACCGGAAGCGATTTCCGCCCGGAGAACATCCCCCGTGGAGATGTGGTACAAATCAAACTTCTGCTGCAATTTGGCCGACTGGGTGCCTTTACCGGCGCCCGGGCAGCCCATTAAAACAATGTTCACTTCTGTAAACCTACCTTTCAAATTACAAACAACTTTGCGTTTGAACCCCGTAAGATTCAAACGCAAAATAATTTGTGCAAATTGTCAAAAATCTTTAAATTTAAGGAAAACTAATTTATCCTAATGTCACTTCAATAGTGAAGGATTTTTGTGGGGATTTTAGGCCCTCAAAAACCTACGCTCGCGAAATAATTTTTTAGGATTTTGTGGGCAATTCTAGGCGTGCGCTCCTGAAGCATACTTACTTGCTATGTGAAGGAGCGCACAACAAAGAAGTGCCCCAAAATCCGTAAAAATTACTGTCCGACGTTGAACCAGCGGCCCTTAATTCTCTTCGAGCCTTTCATCAAAGGCTCATAATTGCGGGCCAACAGGTGCGCCTGAATCTGACCAACCGTATCCAACGCGACGCCGACGACGATCAGCAAAGCCGTACCGCCGAAGTAAAAGTCTACGTTGAACTGCGCGCGGAAGAAGTCCGGCAGGACCGCGATTAAACAGACAAAAATCGCGCCGCAGAAAGTTAAACGGTTCATCACCCATTCAATGTAATTTTTCGTGGGTTCGCCGGGACGAATGCCCGGGATGAAACCGCCCCATTTCTTCATGTTATCGGCCAAATCGGACGGGTTAATCGTCATCGAGTTGTAGAAATAGCAGAAGAAAATAATCAGAGCCGAGAACAACAGCATATACAGAATGCTGCTATGGTTCATAGACTCCAACAGTTTCTGCGCCCAAGGGGCTTCCTGGTTGAAGCTGGCAATCGTCAGCGGCAGAGAAATTACAGACGAGGCAAAGATTACAGCGATTACGCCGCTCTGGTCAATCTTCAGCGGCAAATAGCTGGTCTGCCCGCCGTAGGTTTTATTCCCCACCTGGCGTTTGGCGTATTGAACCGGGATTTGGCGCTGGGCCGTTTCCAGCCATACCACCAAAGCCGTAATCACAACCGCCGCGCCAAAAATGACGAGCGCCATGAAAAAGTCCATTTCGTCCGTCTGCACGCGTTTGACGACTTCCATAATCGCGCTGGGCAAGCGGTCCACGATACCGGCAAAAATGATGAGCGAAATACCGTTGCCCACCCCTTTTTCGGTAATCTGTTCGCCGAGCCACATCACAAACATCGTGCCGGCGGCCAGCGTTAACACCGTGGTAACGAAAAACATAAACGACGGGTTTACCACCGCCGAAACGCCGCCCGCGCCTTCAATACGCGTGATGGCGAACGTCATCATAGAGCCTTGCAACAACGCCAAGAACAGTGCAAAAATACGGGTGATCTGGTTTTCTTTTCTTCTGCCGGATTCACCTTCTTTATGCATACGGTCCAGCGCCGGGAAAATATGAGCCCCGCGCACCAACCCCATGATAATGGAAGCGTTAATGTACGGCATGATACCCAAGGCCAAAATAGAAAATCTGCCCAAAGCGCCGCCCGAAAAGATATTCATGAATCCGAGAATACCGTTTTGGTGCGCGGCAAACATTTGTTTCAAGACTTCCGTATTAATGCCGGGTATTGGGATTGCGGCTGCAATCCGGAAAACAGCCAACGCCCCGACCAAGAAGAGAAGTCTCTTCTTGAGTTCGGGGGCGTTAAAGATATTTGCAACTGTGTTGTTAGCCATTATTTGGTCTTCTGTTCAAGCACGGTTACGGTGCCGCCGGCTTTTTCAATCGCCGCTTTGGCAGTGGCGGAAAAACCGTGGGCAGACACTTTCAAAGCCTTGGTCAAAGATCCGTTGGCCAATACTTTGACGCAGGTAACATCGTGGATGATACCGGCTTTTTTCAAGGCTTCCGGGGTCACTTCCGCACCGGCCGCAACGGCTTTTTCCAAAGAGCCGACGTTGACGTAGTCAAAACGTCTGGCAAAATCTTTATTGGAAAAACCGCTTTTCGGCGTGTGGCGGATCAAAGGCATCTGACCGCCTTCTTTGCTTTCTTTGCGGGAGTTACCGGAGCGGGAAGTCTGACCTTTCATACCTTTGGTGCAGTAGTTGCCCAAACCGGAACCCGGGCCGAGACCCAAGCGTCTTTTTTCTTTTCTGGACCCATGTTTAGGGAAAAGGTTATTTAAAGTTACCATTTTTTATCTCTCCACAAAACTATTCGGCCTTGGCGGGTTCGGCTTTCGCTTCCGCCTTGGGGGCTTCAGCCGCCGGGGCGGCTTTGCCGCGCATCACGTTCACGGCTTCTTTGGCCTTCAACTGTTTAAAGGCTTCCATCGTGGCGTAAACCAAGTTGCAGGGATTGCTGCTGCCCAGGCTTTTGGCCAAGACGTCTTTGATACCCGCAGCTTCAAACAAGAGGCGCGCGCCGGAGCCGGCGATTACACCGGTACCGGGGGCGGCCGGTTTCATCCACACGGAAGCGGCACCGAATTTGCCGATGACTTCGTGCGGGATGGTCTCGCCCACAATCGGGAACGTGATCATGTGTTTGCGGGCGTGGGATTCAGCTTTGGCGATAGCCAGCTGAACCTGATTCGCCTTGCCAATAGCAACGCCCACTTTGCCCATGCCGTTACCGACTACGACGAGCGCGCGGAAGCCAAAGCGTTTACCGCCTTTGACTACCTTGGCCGTTCTGGCTACGTGGATGACCGTGGTTTTGCCTTCAGCCGCCGGTCTTGCTTTTTGAAACTCGGCTCTTTTGCCTTTCGCTTCTTTTCTGTTATCGCTTTTCACTAGCGTTTCATTGGACATTAAATTCACCTGTGACCTTAGAATTTCAATCCTGCTTCTCTGGCGGAATCCGCAAGCGCTTTGATTCTGCCGTGGTAGACGCGTCCGCCGCGGTCAAACATTACTTCGCTGATGCCTTTTTCGAGCGCTTTTTTGGCAATCGCGGCACCCAAAGCCTTGGCAGCTTCGATGCTCTTAGCAGAAGCCTCAAATTTGCCTTCAAATTCTTTGGACAACGTGGTCGCAGACACTAACGTGCTGTGCGTGTTGTCGTCAACAATTTGGGCATAGATATATTTCAAACTTCTGTAGACGGACAGTCTCGGGCGGTGCGCACCGTTTTTCAAGAGGTGGCCGCGGCTGCGGTCTTTTCTGAATTGATATCTTTCTTGTTTAGTGGCCATAATTATTTGCCTCCCGCCGCAGTTTTACCGGCTTTGCGAACAATATGTTCGCCCTGGTATTTAATACCGCTGCCTTTGTAGGGTTCCGGAGGTCTGATTCTTCTGATTTTGGCCGCGAAATCGCCCACTTTGAACTTATCGCTGCCTTTAATCGTTACCCAGCCCGTTTTCGGATCCACCGTAACCGTAAGGCCCGCGGGGATATCCAAATTCACGGGATGGGAGAAACCGAGTTCCAGGTTCAATTTGGTGCCGGCCACGTTGGTGCGGTAACCCAAACCGTTGATTTCCAACACTTTGGAAAAACCGTTCGTCACGCCTTCAATAATGTTGAAAACGTTGGCGCGGGTGGTTCCGTGCAAAGCGTTGAGTTCTTTTACCCGGTTTTCGGCGACGGAGAAGGTCAGCACGCCGTCTTTGAGTTCGGGCGTAATGCCTTCCGGGATAGAGTAAGACAAAGTGCCAAGCGCGCCGGTGGCGGTGATGACGCTGTCTTTAATTTCCACTTTGGTTTTGGCGGGAATGTTGATAATCTTTTTACCGATTCTGCTCATATTCCCCCCTTACCAAACCTGGCACAGCAGTTCGCCGCCGATTTTTTCGGCTTTGGCCTGCGCGTCGGTCATTAAACCTTTAGACGTGGAAAGAATGGTGATGCCGAAGGCGCCGCGAACTTTCGGAATGTTGTTGTAGGCGCTGTAAACGCGGGAACCGGGTTTGGAAATACGTTTCAAACCTTGGATGACGCATTCGTTTTCGGGCGTGTATTTCAAGAATACTCTCACCACGCCGCCCTTGGTTTCGTTGTGGACGGCTTTGAAATTGGCGATGTAACCTTCTTCTTTCAGTACGCGCGCAATTTCGGTTTTGATTTTAGAAAAAGGGATATCCACTTTTTCTTTTTTCTTCATATTGGCGTTTCTTATTCTGGTTAAGAAATCTGCGATTGGATCCATGTATATAGGCTACCTCTCCAAGCCACTTTCCGTTTAACGGAGTTGGCCCGAAAAAGGTACCTCCTCCTGTAAATTACCAGCTCGATTTTCTAAGACCCGGGATGAGACCCTGGTGTGCCATTTTTCTAAGGCAGATACGGCAGAGACCGAAGTCGCGGTAGTAACCTCTCGCGCGCCCGCAGATTTGGCATCTGTTGTGATAGCGCACGGCGAACTTTTGGTCTTTCGCCATTTTTGCAACCCATGCTTTAGTAGCCATAAAGTTTTCTAACTCCTATTATTTGGCCGATTTGCGGAACGGCATACCCATGTAGTTCATGAGCAGGCGGCCGCTTTCGTCGTTTTCGGCGGTGGTAACGAACGTGATGTTCATACCATGGGCTTTGGGCGATTTTTCAACATCAATTTCCGGGAAGATATAATGTTCTTTAATACCCAGGTTCAAGTTGCCTTTGCCGTCAAAGCTGGCGTTGAAGCCCTGAAAGTCGCGGATGCGGGGGCAGGCGATGCTGATGAAGCGTTCCATGAACTCATACATCTTGGCACCGCGCAGCGTCACGCGAACGCCGATCGGCATACCTTCTCTAAGTTTGAAGTTAGAGATGGATTTTTTGGCGCGGCGCACTTGGGCGGCCTGGCCGGCGATGGCGGTCAAGTCTTCTTTGGCCGTTTCCAACGCTTTGATGTCTTCGCGGGCTTCTTTCACGCCGATGTTGATGACGATTTTCGTCATTTTCGGCACGGCCATCGGGCTTTTGACGTTCATATCTTTCAGCAAGGCCGGAAGCACTTTTTCTCTGTAAAGGGCCTGCAATTTCGGCATGTAGCCGGCGGGCACTTTCGTTTCGTTTTTGGTTTCTTTCTTAGTCATTTTAACGGTACCTGATTAAATGATCGGCTCGTTGCATTTGCGGCAGACGCGCGTTTTCGTGCCGTCGGCCGAGATTTGCACTTTGGGCGTCATCGCTTTTTTGCATTTGCCGCAGACGACCGCTACGTTGGACGCGTCCAACGCGGCTTCCATCTGCACAATGCCGCCCTGCTTGTTTTGGGTAGGCTTTACGTGTTTGGAAATCATGTTCACGCCCGTTACCACTACTTTGTTTTTGGACGGGTTCACCGATTTCACTTCGCCTTTTTTGCCTTTGTCCTTACCGGACAACACTAAAACGGTGTCTTTTTTCTTGATGTTCATACTATACCACCTCAGGAGCCAAGGAAATGATTTTCAGGAAATTCTTTTCGCGCAGCTCTCTGGCAATAGGGCCGAATACACGGGTGCCTTTGGGTTCGCCGTTATCGTTGATGATGCAAACGGCGTTATCATCAAAACGAATGTAGGAACCGTCTTTTCTTCTTCTTTCGCGGGCCACGCGTACGACTACCGCGCGGACCACATCGCCTTTTTTAATGGCGGAGGTAGGGATCGCGTCTCTGACGGAACACATAATAACGTCTCCCAAAGTCGCGATATCCCGGTGGTGGCCGCCGCGCACTTTAAAGCACTGCACTTTACGCGCGCCGGAATTGTCGGCCACATTAACGATGCTTCTTAATTGAATCATACTTTAATAACTCCGTAGTTTTTAAAAACTAAGCTCTGGCTTTTTCCACAATTTTGGAAATGCGCCATTTCGTCGTTTTGGAAACGGGACGGGTACTCATAATTTCCACTTTGTCGCCGATTTTGGTTTCGTTGGCCTCGTCGTGAGCGTGGAATTTGGCCGCTCTTTTGAGCGTTTTGCCATAGCGTTCATCGTGAACTAAGCGTTCCACTTTAACGGTGCGGGTTTTGTCCATTTTGTCGGACACAACTACGCCGCTCAGAACTTTTCTTTTGGCACGGGTTTCTTGATTTTCCATGTTTCAAACCTCTATTTTTGCTCTTTTTTCTGGTTGATCAGCGTTTGCAAAAGAGCAATTTCGCGTCTTACAGCTCTGATTTCCATCGGGTTGGCGATGGGGGTGGTGCTGTGTTTGAAAAGAAGATTAAATTTCTTTTCCTGGGCTTTGCCGAGCGCTTCGTTCAGTTCGGCCAACGTTTTGTTTTTCAAAGCTTCTTTTTCGTTCGTCTTCATAAACTACCTTCTGCTAACCAGTTTCGTTTTGATCGGCAGTTTGTCGGACGCTAAGCGCATGGCTCTTTTGGTATCTTCCAAAGTGGCGCCTTCCAATTCAAACAAAATTCTGCCGGGCTTCACCACAGCGGCCCAGTATTCGGGCGCGCCTTTACCTTTACCCATACGGGTTTCGGCGGGGTGTTTGGTAATGGCTTTGTCCGGGAAAATGCGGATCCAAAGTTTACCTTTTTTCTTGATGAAGCGGGACAAGGTAATACGGGCAGCTTCAATCTGCCGGGCGGTGATCCATTTGGGTTCCAACGCTTTCAACCCAAATTCGCCGAACACCACTTCAGTGCCGCGTTTGGCGTTGCCTTTAATGCGGGGCGCGCTGAAGGGTTTGCGGTATTTAACTCTTTTAGGCATCAACATAAGTCAAAGTCCTCTATTTGGCTTCCGCCGCGGCGACTTCCGTCGCACCTTCGGTGGAACCGTTTTCCATGTCGCGGTGTTTCTTGAGTTCGTTCATAATCTCTTTGGGAGATTTGGCGAAGTGGGTTCTCTTGAAAATCCAGACTTTAATACCGATTTTACCGCTGATGGTGTTGGCTTCGGTAAAACCGTAATCGATATCGGCGCACAAGGTGTGCAGCGGCACGCGGCCTTCGCGTTTCCACTCGGTGCGGGCGATTTCCGCGCCGCCGAGTCTGCCGGACACCATGATTTTGATACCAAGCGCTTTGCCAGACAAAGCCTTTTCGATCGCTTTCTTGATAGCGGCACCGTAGTGGGCGCGTTTTTCAAGCTGCATGGCGATGTTCTGGGCTACCAGCTGGGCATCCGTTTCCGGATTCTTGATTTCAATCACGTTCACAAAGGTTTTGCTGCCGGTGAGGGCTTCCAATTCTTTGCGCAAGGCTTCGATGTCGGCGCCTTTTTTGCCGATCACCACGCCCGGGCGGGCGGTGTGAATGTTGACGCGCAGAAACGCACCGGCTCTTTCGATACCGACGTAGCTGACGGCCGCCATTTTAAATTTGTCGTCAATGATTTTGCGAATCTGGAAATCTTCCATGATAAGCGCCGGCATATTCTTGGGGGCGAACCATCTGGAGCGCCAATCCTGAATATAACCGAGTCTGATTGACCGGGGGTGAATCTTGTGTCCCATAAATTAGCGACCTCCCTTTTTTTCGTCGGTGACGATAACAGTCAAGTGGCACATGCTCTTTTTGTAGGGCATCGCGCGGCCTTGCGGGCCGGGCTGCACTCTTTTCAAGTGGCCGCTGGGGCCCAAGTTGGCAAACGCTTCTTTAATGAAGACTTTGCTGAAATCCAGCTTTTTGCCGGCTTTTACTTCCAGGTTGGCAGCGGCGCTGTGAAGCGTTTTGGCCACCAAATCCGAGGTGCGTTTGGCGATGAACGGAAGTACGTCTTCCGCCGCTTTCACGTTTTTACCGCGGATTTGATCGAGTACCAGGTTCACCTTACGGCTGCCATAGCGTTGAAATTTAGCTTTTGCACAAGCTTCCATATCAAATCCTCAACTCTTATTTCAGGGCGGTGGAATCTTTCGTCATGCCACCGTGACCTTTGAACAAACGGGTGAAAGAGAATTCACCGAGTTTGTAGCCTACCATTCTTTCGGATACGTAAATGGGAAGAAATTTTCTGCCATTATGCACGAGGAACGTGTGTCCCACAAATTCAGGCACGATGGTGCAGGCTCTTGCCCACGTCTTGATAGGTTTCTTTTCATTGGAAGCGTTCATCGCCTGAACTTTTTCCAATAAGTTTAAATCTACAAACGGACCTTTTTTAGTTGATCTTCCCATAATTACTTAGCCTTGTTTTTTC
>JAUNWB010000331.1 GCA_030540535.1 Elusimicrobiales bacterium | reverse complement strand
GGGAACTTTCCCGCCTGATGCTTTCGGCGGGCATGGCGCTTTCACCCTCCGACCCCTTTGATATTGTGATTGGCTTCCTCATTGATGAGGGCATCTGCGACCTTCTGGTGGTGGATCAGGTGCTCGACTTCTACAATCTTCCTTTGCTGCTTCAGCATCGCGAAGTCTCCGAATAATTCCCCTGCGAGCGACAGCGAAAGGTCGCCAGGCAGGCGACCGCGTGTCGGCGCGTTTGTGTTACGGTGTGCAGTGGATTAAAGAACGGAGGCAACTTATGGCAACAGCACGTGAGACGCGGGCGATCGCGGCGTTTGAGCGAGGCATTGCGTTCCTCTATGGACGTGGCGTGCCGCGTGCGATGGAGAAGTCCATCGACTACTTTCGGGAGGCGGCAGAGCTCGGGCACGAGGAGGCGGCCATCCGATTGGTTTTGGCCTATCGTGAGGGCGTGGGCGTGGCGCAGGATCTTGCTGAAGCGAAACGATGGGCGAAGCAGGTGGTCTCCGATCCATGGCCGGAGACCTTTCGTTACTATCTTTTTGGGCCTCCGCTTATGTTGCTTCCGCCCGACCCAACAGAGGCGCAGACGCTTTACGAACAGGGCCTGGCTTATTGGGACCCGAAACAGGCGTGCGCCGACTATCATGCAGGGCTGGTGGCCATTCAAAAGGCTGCAAGGCTGGGTCATGCGCGTGCGCAGTATCTCATTGGGATGAACAAGGAGGTGCGCAAATCCTGGGAGGTTCGCCCGCAAGCGGAATTGGCGGAGTTCCAGGCTGTGTCCGCTCTGTGGCATGAATGGAACTGGGCAGTGTGCGGCCCGTTATACTTTTGTTGCCGTGCCAATGCGGAGCGTTGGCTTCGGTTGGCAGCGGAGCAAGGATGCGCGGAGGCGCAATGTCGCCTTGCATTGGTGTTGCGGGAATGCATGCCAGAATCGATGGGTGATGTGGTTTGGGAGATGTGGCTTCGCCGCGCCGCGCGGCAGGGCTTTCTGCCGGCACAGCATGAATTGATAGGAACGTTGCTTGGCATGCGCTCTCCGGAAACGAAGGCCGAGGCCGAAGGTTGGCGCGCATGGATTGATGCCCAGGGTTATAAGATGGTCTACGATAGGCAACATTGCAGACACCTGATCAAAACGCATCCGGCAAAGACCACGGCTTCGCCTCCCAAGGAGACGGCGGAAGCCTGGTTCTAAAAACAGCAGAAGAGGTGACCGATGGTAAAAGCAAAGGATGAGTGCCTCCGACTGTTGGAGCGGGACGTGCGACCTGTGGCTGAGGCGGACGTGCTTGCGCATGGGTGTGAAATCGCTGCCATTTGGGCGGCCAAGCGCCCCTCGGAGGTCTTGCGGACGAAGCCGATGGACTTTTGTTTTCATTTGGGCGTGGTCTATGCCTTTGACTTGGAGGGGGAGTTCCGCTTCAATTTTGAGCGTGTCTTTTGGGATGCGCGTGGCGTAGCAGAGGCCAACCGTCGGGCGGAGTGTTGCCTTCAGGTGGCAGCGAAAGCCGGGCATGCCTTGACGATGGTTGGCCTTGCGGAAATGCACCTTGCGGGAAAATGCGCAGGCTCGGCAAAGACCACAGGGCGTTTCTCTGCGGCGGCAAAGTGGCTTCGCCGTGCGGCGGAGCAAGGCGTTTGGCAGGCGGCGTTTCAACTGGGGCAACTCTACGCCACGGGCGACGACTCTTTTCAGTTTAAGCCGGCCCGAACGGGGTTCCCCGGCGCACGATGGAGACGGGGAATCCCGAAGGACCTGGCGCAGGCGGTGGTTTGGTGGCGGCGTAGTGCGGACTTGGGCTATCCATGGGTGGCGCCATCGCTTACGCGTGCATATTACAATGGCGGGGGCTATCGGGATTTGCCCAGCAATTATGAAACGGCCGTGATGTGGGCAAAGCGTGGGATGGCCGCCAGAATTGCGGAATCGTATTTCCACATGGGCGTGTGTTATGCCCGTGGCACAGGCGTGGAATGTTCCTTTGAGAAGGCCACACAACTCTGGCGCACCGCCGCAACGGTGGGG
>JAUNWB010000012.1 GCA_030540535.1 Elusimicrobiales bacterium | reverse complement strand
GGCGCGAACAAATGCACGACTTTTTGGGTCGCCAAAAAGTAACAAAAAACTCCCCGTGGGAAAATACACGGGGAGTTTTTATGGTCTTAAATACTCTTAACGCGGCGGAAGACGTTTGTATAATTGGGCCGCTTCTTTATTCTTTCGGCGGGAGAGTTCCAAGTATTTACGCGCCGCCTCCCATTCGCCCCGCTCAAACGCCACCGCACCTTTATGATATGCGGCGTCCGCATCCCGCTCGGCCAACTCATCCGGCAAGGAGTCCAATAAATCCGCCGCTTCGGCTATTTTACCCTGCTTAAAATAAATCCACGCCTGCGTATCAATAAAAGAATTATCTTCCGGGTTTACGGCCAGCGCACGCGCGATATATTCCTGCGCCAAATCCAGCCGCTCGCCGCGCACCGCCAGGCTGTACGCATACAAATTAAGCGCGGCGGCGTTTTCGGGCTGTTCTTCCAGCACCGTCTGAAGCGCGCGCTCCATCTCTTTATATTTTTTTAAACTTTCCAGCGTAAACGCATACTGCAAACGCGCCTCGGTATAGTTCGGGTTCGTCTGCAAAACGCCTTTCAAAACGCGCGCGGCCTTTTTATATTCCCCCGCGTCATTTAACGCCAGCGCATAGAAAAAACCGATTTCTACGTTACCGCCAAATTTTTGATACGCTTCTTCCAGCGTTTTCAAACTTTCTTCCGGCCGGTTCAATTTGTTTTGATAAAAGCTGACCTGCAGCATTTGGAAGCGGAAGTTTGATAATCGGCCGCGTCTTTCAAATAATCGGCAGCGCGCGCATAATCCTCTTTCTGTTCAGCCAAGAGCGATAAAAAATACGCGCTGGGAACATCCCCGTTATCGTCGGCCTTGGCTTTTAAAAAGTATTCTTCGGCTTTGGGATAATCCTTCACCAGCAAAAACACCGAGCCCATACGCGAATACGTGGCGGCGTTGCCAAACCCCATTTTTTCGAGTTCTTCAAACTCGTGCAGCATCAAAAAGTATTGCGAGGCCTTTTCGTACACTTCCCCGCGGCCCAAACGCGGCGCCGGATCAAGCGGGGCAGCCTCTACCGCTTTGTTAAAATAACCGAGGGCCAGGTTTAAATCCCCCCGCTGCAAAAACAAATTGCCGATTTCCGTATAAATGGGAGAAGCAAAATCCGGCTCGCTGGCGGCCAATTCTTCCAGCGCGGCGGCGGCCTGGGCGGGCGCCATCCCGGAAAGAAGCGTTACGTATTGGAACATAATCCGCAAATCGTCGCTTTGTTTGAGCGCCTGCTGATAAGCCTCCCGCGCGGCCGCGAGATCGCCCTTTTTCCACAGATACGCCCCGTATACGCTCCAATCGTCGGCGGTGTTTTCGCCGGAAGAGATAAAATCGGCGTATTCGGCCGCCAAATCCGGGCGGTTATCCGCCACGGCGGCGGACACAAGCAGCCGTTTTAAATACTTGGAATCCGGCTGAAGAGCCAACGTTTTTTGCAGTTTGGAAAACGCTTTTGCGTCATTGGAACGCAGCGCGTAGACGGACGATAAAAAAGAATTAAACAGCTTGGCCTCGCGTTTGCTTTCGCCGTCAAGCGAAAGAGCGCACAGCGGCGCGCAGGCAAAACAGCATACAACCGCTAAAAAACGTTTCATAAATTGGCCCCCATAATTAAGGCGTCATCCGTACCGTTATAGAATTTTCTGCGGCTTCCGCACGGACGGAAACCCATTTTGGTGTACAGCCCGATGGCCGCTTCGTTATGCGCGTTTACTTCCAGCGTTATGCGTTCCCCGCCGTGGGCGCGCACCTGCGACAGCGCAAAATACAACAATTTAAAACCGATTCCCCGGCGGCATTCGTCCGGGTGGACGGCCATATTTAAAATTTCACAGAATCCGGCGGCCAGCCGCAGCGCGATAAAACCGTGAACCTGCCCTTTCTCTTCCCAGCACCACACAAAAGAATATGGGTTCGGCAATTCGTCGACAAACCCCTTCTCTCCCCAATGCGCGCTGTACGGCTGGAGGGCTTCAATTTGCGCCAGACGCGGCGCATCTTCGGGGAGGAGGCGGCGAATCATTTTGGAATTACCAATTCAAAGCGGGCGGGTTTTAGATAAAGCGGTTCCAGCGCGTCCTGTGCCAAGGAATCGTCTTTCGCCATCGCCGTTAAAGTAGCGGGGCGGACGAAACAATCTTTTTCATCCGCATACGCGTATTGGGAGCCCGCCAGCTCCGCAAGCGGCGCGCCGTTTTTGTCGCTTCCGGCCAGCATAAGCGGAGCGGAATAGCCGGACAAACGTTGTAACAATTCCTCGCGCGAAAGCCACGCGGGGCCTGCGTTTTGCCCGTCGAAAATTTGCAAAAAGTATTCTTCGCGGAACGCATGCAGAATGACCGCCAGCGCACCCGAAGGATTTTCTTTTTTCCACGCGGCAAATTTTTTGGAAGTTTCCACCTGGCGGCGCAGTACTTCAAACAGCGTCGCCCCGCGGACTTCGGTTTTGTTTAAATACTTGAGCATCGACGCAAACGTCAGCGAGATACGGATCCCCGTAAACCGCCCCGGCCCGCGCACGATAAAAATGCGTTCAATATCTTTCAGCTCGGCCCCGGCGGCTTCCAGCGCGGAATTGACGGCGGGGAACAGCAAACGTTCCTGCTTGACGCCTTTGCGGCGGCGGGACACTACTTTACCGTCCTGCTCAAGCGCGACCAGAAGCGGCGCGCCCGACGTATCGAGCCCTAAAATTATTTTTTTGCGGCTTTGCATAACGCCTCCAACAGCGCGTGCGATACGCGCCCGAACGAGGCCAAACGGATGACGCGTTCGTCCCCTTCTTTTAAAATAAAATCCATTTCCAGGCGATCCGCCGGAAGCATGTGGCGGATGGGGTCCGGCCATTCGGCCAAAATAACGGCCGCCTCATCTTCCAGCATTTCTTCAAACCCCAGGTTGAAAACTTCGCCCTCTTCCAGGCGGAATAAATCGATGTGAAACAGGCGGCGCGTTTTATTTTTGTACTCTTTCATCAGGCTGAAACTCGCGCTCGTGGGCGAACTTTTAAGCCCCATGGCCGCCGCCACGCCCTTTACAAATACGGTTTTGCCCGCGCCGATCGGCCCGCGCAAAAAGACAATTTCGCCGCCTTTTAAAGCGCGCGCAAAATCCGCCGCCAAAGCCAGCGTTTGTTCACGTGAAGAAGTGGTAATTTCGGCTGTTTTCATTATCTTACCGTTTTAATGCAAATATCGCGCCCATTAACGGTGCGGCGGTCCAGGTTGGTGGGATCCAACACGTCTTTGCCGTCGACGGAAAAGACGTATTTATATTCGCCGCCCGTCAGCGCGACGGACGTTTCAAAATAGCCCTTGCGGTAGGCTTTTAACTCGATAGGATCTTTGCCCCAACGGTTAAAATCCGCCAGCAGTTCCACTTTTTTGGCGCCGGGCGCGGTTAAATAAAAAGTGCGGTACTTTACTTCGGTATCGTACGCGGGACGCGCGGGCACGGCGCGCGCGAGCAGGCTTTCTTTGTTAAGCGGCGCGACGGAAGCGGAACTTTCAATCGTGTCGGAAGCGTAATCGTAATAATCTTCCGACGCGGCAAAAAACCACGTTAACACAAGCGCCAGAAGCACTAAAAACAGCACAAACAAGGCTCCGGGACGTTTAATCTTGGGCATCTAAAAAACTCCTTAAATAGAAGGTTGCTCCGTCGGCTTCGGCCACTTTTTTGACGGCTTCGGGGTCGGCCCCGGTTTGGTCCACACAGCTGGCCACCACGCGTTCAAACCCGGCGGATGCACAGAGGCGGATAAAATCGCGCACCGCGTCGAACCCGTCTTCATACCCTTCGGCGGGGCGGACAATTTTCTTCCAGGTTTCGGCGTCTTGCGCGTTTAGGCTGATATTTACAAAATCCACCACTTTGGCCAGCTCCGGCACGATGTTTTTATGGTTAATCAAATTGCCGAGCCCGTTGGTGTTCAGGCGGATTTTAAAAGGCGGAAATTTGGCCTGGGCCATCCAGCCTTTCAGCGTTTGGGCGATAAACAAAAGCACGTCCAGGCGCATGGTGGGTTCCCCGTAGCCGCAAAAAACCACTTCTTTAAACGGAGCCTTTTTGAGTTCGGCTTCCAGCGCGGCGGCCACTTCCCCGGCAGACGGTTCGTTGCCGGCCAAATTTAAATTGTTTCCGTGAAAATCCATTTTCCACTTGGTTTTAATACAAAAAGCGCATAAGTTGGGACAGCGGTTGGTAAGGTTGATGTACACCCCGTCCCCAAACCGGTATACGGTTTTTGGCATGTTTGATGTTTGCATAAATACTTCCCCCTATAGCTATTATAGCAATTTGGAGGGAGCGGACCAGCGGGGAAAAGGATTATAATAAGGCTGGCGCATGAGCGGCAAAAATTAATAAAATGAAAATATGGAGAGGTGGCCGAGTGGTTTAAGGCACTAGTCTTGAAAACTGGCATACCGCAAGGTATCGAGGGTTCGAATCCCTCCCTCTCCGAAAAATTTAAAAGCTCCCATAAGGGAGCTTTTTGATTTCTGAAAAATTACTGCAGTTGGATACTTCGCCACAACGCTCTTAACCCGGCTTCCAGCGGGACGGCCGGAACAAACCCCAAGGCGCGGATTTTAGTTGTGTTCGCCGACGAAAAACGCACGTCACCCGCGCGCTTCCGGTGGAAAATACGGCGTAATTTTCGGCCGCTTACGCGTTCAACGGCATCCGCCAGTTCTAAAAGCGAACACGTTTTTCCGCTCGCCACGTTATAAATTTCGCCGGGCGTGCCTTGTAATGCGGCAAGCAAATTGGCCTGTACCACGTCGGACACGTGGATAAAATCGCGGCTTTGCAGTCCGTCCCAGTCAATTTCAAACGGTTTATTTTCGCGCGCGCAGTCCATAAATTTGGCCACCACGGCCGCATACGCCGCATGCGGATTCTGCCCCGCACCGTACACGTTAAAATACCGCAGGACCACCGTTTCCAGCCCGTACAGCTGCGTATACATCCGGCACAGTTCTCCCCCCGCCTGTTTGGACACGGCATACGGGGAGCGGCAGTCTACCGGGTCGGTTTCTTTATGGGGCAAATCCGTCCCGTTGCCGTACACCGCGCTGGACGAAGCGTATACCACCCGCCGCACGCCGCAGGCGCGCGCGGCTTCCAGCACGTTGGCCGTACCTTGAATATTAATTTGGGAAGTTTCCTCCGGGTTCTCCACCGATTTCGGCACGGACACCAACGCCGCATGATGAAGCACAAAATCGACCCCTTCAAACGCGGGCGGCAAGGCGGCGCAGTCGCGCACGTCGCCTTTTACCACACGGATTTTATCCGTTACGTCCGCCAGCGAAGACGGAGCGGAGGAAGAAAAATTGTCGAACACCGTCACCCGCTGGTTTTGGCGCACAAGCGCCCGCACCAGGTGCGAGCCGATAAATCCGGCGCCCCCCGTAACCGCCCAGTGATAAATTTTGTCGATGTTCATATGCGTAAAAAGATGCGTCCGTTTTTGGTATTGTAGCTTTTTACGGGGACGCGAAACAATAAAAACGCCCCGCCGGATAACAAGCGGGGCGCGCAACTTAAACGGAACGGTTAATCTTCGTCCGCAGGTTCGTCTTCTTCGTCGAAGTCTTCCTCTTCGGCGCGGATGTCGGCCGCGAACTGCGCCCAGGCCTTGGCGGGAGCTTCGAAATTAATATTTAGCCCCGTGTTGGAATACGGCCCGAACACCTTGTCTTCCCCGGCTAAAATATTTTGCTCAAGCGTAATCTGCATCATAAAATTATCCGGGCGGTTGTAGGAAGAACAACAGCCGGCGGCTTCCAGCGGGTGCATGTAAAAAGACGCTTTGGGTTCCAGCATAATCCAGTTGTTTTCTTTGCGTTCGGCCAGCGTTTCGGCGATAAAATCGGAAAGGTAAATGCTTTCTTCGTCTTTCACCGCTACCAGCCGGTCCGCCAGCGCGGGGTTGAAAACGGGTTCGCCTTCGCAATACAGCGCGATTTGGTATTCCATAAATTCCCCCTCGCTGCCGGGGTTGGACCAAATGGTAAGCGGAGAAATCTCCAGCTCCAAATGCCCTTGTTTGCCAAACTTGATTTTCGCCATAAACGTAACTCCTTTAACATAATAAAATTGACCGGCGTTACCAACCTCCGCCGCCCCCGCCGCCGCTGCCGCCGCCAGAACAACCGCCTCCGCCAAAACCGGAGTCGGAAGATGAATTGGAGGAACTGGCAGAGGCGGCCATTAAAGCCGACATCAGTCCCCCCACGGCATTCGGTTCGCCCACGTTTCCCAGCTCTATTTTAACAGCCTGTTCGGCCGAGGCTTGGCCCAATTCGCGCTCAAACGCATTCCACCACTCATTTTGTACGTCCAGTGCCACCGCATACGGCAAATAATCACAATAAATCCGGGCAGCGTCCGTTGGGTTGGAAGCAAATACGCGGTTTGTTTCGGCCACTTCCAAATATTCCTTAAACCCTTCAATTTCATCCATTTTTTGTCTGCCCAAAGACGTGTATGCCGGCACCAGATAAGAAAACATGCACCCCGGCGCAAACGCAACCACCGACAGAACGCCCCATCTCCAGCCAAGCAGCATAGTAAGGATGGCTGCCGATTTCAGCTCAAAAAGGGGAATATCGTTTAAACGGAAAACTTGAAAAATAGAGTCTAAAATGGGCGATAAAATCAAGAAAATCACACCACTCGCAACAATATCGCCCCCCAAGGGCTGTAGCGGCAGATACCATACTATAAAAACAATCCACCCCACCACAAACAAATACCTGGGAAACTTATACCATGTATTACGCGAAAAGAAACGTCTGCCGGCCCACGTGTCAAGCGCGTCGCACGCGGCGGCGTCGGCAGATTGAAAAGTGTCGACAAACTTATTGTCCATCTCAATACAATCTTTTTCTTTAAACAACTCATCCAGATACGCCTGTTCTTCCGGGGGAAGCGGAACGCCGGCAGACGGCATAAGGCGCACAAGAGTAAAATCGCGCTTGCCGGCTTTTTTCACTTCTATATAACCTTTCCGCACAAGCGACAAGATAATAACAGACAGCAGTTGAGCGTCCCAATTCATTAAACGCACGTAACGTACCTGCCCGGGGGACAAGCCGTCTGGCGGAGTAAAACGTCTTAACACGCGTGCTTCGGGGTCTTTTCCCACCCAACGCCAAACACAAACATAATAAAACTGCAATAACAACCACACGCAAAAAAACCACGCGGCAGGCCCGGAAAAAATTTTTTCTACAAAAGACGGCTCTTTTACCACCCCTTTGTTCCACGCGACGGAAACGGTAAACCCTTCGCCCGGCGAGAGCGGACGGGTCACATCAACTTCCGGCCCGCCCGGGATATAGGCGTCTTGGCCTTTTTCGCCAACCGCACCCGTATAATAAGAAACGCCGCCCGGTCCCACTTCCGCACCCGCGGGCAAAGACCAACGGAAAGACGCGAACAGAATAGGAAATTGCCAATCGTTCCCGGTTACGTTCCAATAAAATTCGTCAAATTCTTTTTGAAAACGAACCGCCCCTTTTACAATATAAGATAATTCATAAACGTATCGTCCGGGAGGAAGAATTCGGTCCGAATCCCCAATATAGACGGTTTTTGCGGAAGAAGATTTTTTAACCGTATACGGTTCCGCTTTTCCGTCCCGGGACACGGAAATGATTTTATAATCAGATACGCCTTTGTACGGAAGCACGCGGAAAATACCCCGGCGGATTTTATCGCCGTCCGAACGCACCGCAATCGTTTCCGTAACCGATACGGAAGAATCTTCGTTGACAACGGCAAAAGAATCAAACCGTTCAATTTTTTCAGCGGGCGAGGCCGACGCAGCCAAACAAAAAAAACAAAATGTTATCAAAAGGAAAAACCGTTTCATATCTTTCATTATAGTAAATCCGCCTTTTATTTCCGCCCCTTTTTGATAAAATATAACAAGAGGATTTTTATATCATGCGTTACATCTTATATCTTTTTACCATGGGGCTTTTGTTTGTGGGCGGCATGATGGTAGGGAACATGTACCTGCCGGAGCGCGCCGCATCTTTATCGGCGGCGGTGTCCGCGCCCAAAATAAACACGTCCAACCCGGCGATGGAAAACGCTTCGCGCGAACGAGTGCAGCGCAACCTGGCCGCACTCGGCAGTGCGCTGAGCGCCTGCCCCGTCGTGGTAAACGAAGAAAAAGACCGCCTGATTAACCAAATCCGCCTGCGCCTGGCGCTGGAAGACTTTGAACTCAAAAAAACCAAGCTGGAACTTGAAATTGCCAAAAACAAAGAAGCCAACCGCCCTGCGGCCTCCCTTACGCAAGCCGCCGCGGAATACAACCAGGCGCGCCAATACGCCGAAAAACTGGCCGACGAACTCTTCCCCCTACCGACTGAACCCGCCGAATCCGAAAGCGACAAAAAAGCCCCCACAGTAAAAACCGCGGAGGCCGCAAAAAAATAATTTTTGTTAATGATTATACTTATCCAATACCGCGTGAACCGCGGTTTTTTTGTCGAGTTGCGTATGCGGCCCGACGATACAGTCTTCCAGCGTACAGTCTTTTAATTCCGCCCCGTACGCCGCGGACACATACGGCCCGAGTACACAGTTTTCCGCTTTTACGCCGTCCTCAATCCAGCAGGGCGGAATAATTTTATTGTTTTTTTCCAGCTCCGCCGGTACGCGGTGATGGCGCGAAAGCAGCAGGCGGTTGGTTTGAATCATCACTTCCACGGTACCGCAGTCGAACCAGTCGTTCATAAGCACGGGGACGATTTCCTCCCCGCGCGAAAGCAATACGGAAAGTGCGTCCGTCAGCTGGATTTCGTTTTTAACCGTTTTGCCCGAGCGGATGACTTCTTCCAGCGCGGAAAAAAGCCGCGCCGAATCCAAAAACGAATACGCGCCGATAATCGCCAAATCGGATTTGGGACAGGCCGGTTTTTCTTCAAACGATACAATTTTGCCGTTTTTCAGTTCCACAATGCCAAAGCGCTGCGGATCTGGCACCGGTTTAATGCCCACCGCGTTTTTACCGCCGTGGACGAGCGGCCGCAAATTGCCGTCCACAATCGTATCGCCCAGCAAAATAAAGCACGGGCCGGACACGGCGTCTTTCGCCAGATAAATGGCGTGGCCCAGGCCTTTGGGTTCGGGCTGCTCCACAAACGTTACGTCCAAGTGGGCGTAGCGTTCGCGCACAAATTCTTCGATGGCTTCTTTTTTATATCCGACAATAAACACTACTTTTTTGATACCGCAGCTTTCCACCTGGTCCAAAATATGGCCCAAGATGGGTTTACCCGCCACGCTGAGCATGGTTTTGGGCATGTGTTCCGTATAAGGCAGAAGGCGAACGCCTTTGCCGGCGGCGGGAATGATGGCGGTAAAATTACTCATAGTGTAAAAACCTCAGCCGCGGCCCGTTTCCTTTAAAAGCTCGCGGTACATGGCCAGCTGCGGCGCATAGACTTCAGCGGCCTGAGCGGGCGTGTAAGCGCTGCGGTAGGTCCAGTTGTCGCCGCAGACCGTACCGGGCGTATTGACACGGTCCAGCGTGCCGATAACGTCCTGCCAGGAAAACAGCGTAATGGCGGAGTTGGAATCCAACACGCGGCGCAAAATAGCGCGCTGGGAATCCGCCGTAAAAGGCACGTTCCCGTCCGTTTTTTGGGCGGAAATCATTTCCCAGATATTGGCGCGTTCGTGCGGGTCCATCGTTTCCCACCAACCGCGGACGGTTTCGGTGTCGTGCGTAGACGTAGTCGCCAGCGACACGGCGGGATAATGGCGCGGTTCGCGGTAGTAGCCGTTGTCCTCGCGTTCCCAGCGGAGTACTTTGTATCCCGGGATACGCAAATCCACCAGCATACGGCGCACATAGTTGGGGATTACCCCCAAATCTTCGCCCACGGGCAGTTTGCCGCCCGCTTCGTCAAGTACCATACGCAGGAAATTATACCCGCGGTCGATTTGGTTTTGTTCCCCTTCCAAATCAAACGCGCCTTTCTCGTCGCCCGGTGCAAAAATGTACGTGCGGAAAAACCCAACCAAATGGTCCAGACGGAAGATGTCGTACAGCTCCGTTACGCGGCGGATTTTACGCCGCCACAAATCCAAATTATGCGCGTGCTGGTACGGCCAGTTGTAGGCGGGAAGGCCCCATTTTTGGCCGCCTTCGGAAAATTGGTCCGCGGGCGCGCCCGTTTCCCAGCCGAGCAGGTAATTTTCCCGCTCGGACCACACTTCCGCACTGTCCAGATTGGTGCCAAACGGAATATCGCCAAAAATCAGCACGCCTTTTTCGCGCGCGAATATTTTAGCTTTGCGGAGCTGTTGGTCCAAAATCCATTGTACGTAGGAAAAGAAGCCTACATATTCGGAATATTTGGCTTCAAAAGCGTCTACGGCTTCTTTTTTAAAGTCCCGCAAATCTTCGGGCCACTGGGTCCAGGTCTGCCATTTGTAAAATTCTTTCAGCGCACGGAACAGGGAATAATTGCGAAGCCACCCGGACTGCGCCGAACAGTACGCCACAAACGCCCGGTAACGCGCGGAACGCACCGCTTGTTCGTCGGCCAAAAAGCGTTGGTAGCCGTACCACAAGGCTTTTAATTTGGCTTGTTTGACGGCAAAAAACGGCGCCTTGTCCGCATTGTGCCAGGAGGCGATATCGTTTTTTAACGATTCCACATACGCCCGGCCGTCCCCGCTGGCCCATACGTCTTCCACGGCGGAAATATCGGCGTAGACGGGGTCCGTGGCAAATGCGCTGAGGGCGGAGTAAGGGCATGTTTCCATCGGGGCCGTTTCCTGCAGCGGCAGGATTTGAAGAATTTTAGCACCCTGGGCGGCCAAAAAATCCGTCCATTCCATGAGCGACGAAAAATCCCCCACGCCCCAGTCCTTCTCCGTTTTCATGGAGGACAGCGGCAGCAAAATACCGTTTACGCGCCCGGCGAGCAGCTGGTCTTGTATCGTCATGCTATTTCTTGGCAATCGCTTCCAGCAAAATGGCGCTGCCTTTGGGCAGGCCCACCACCTGCAAAGTTACGCGGGCGGGCGGATTTTCTTTAAAGAAAGAACCGTACACGTCGTTCATTTCGGCAAATTGGGTAAGGTCGGTCATGTAGACGGTGGTTTTGACTACGTTTTTAAGCGCGCAGCCGGCTTCTTTTAAAATGGTTTCCAAATTTTTCAAGATAAGTTCAGTTTGCACGCGCACATCGCCGTTGTAAATTTCGCCGGTGACGGGGTCGATGGGCAGCATGCCGGAGGTAAACACGAATCCGCCGGATTCCACCGCCTGGGAATAAGGCCCGATGGCTTTGGGGGCGCTGGCGCAATTAATGATTTTTTTCATATAATAAAAACCTCGCAAAATAAATTCGGGCACGGGCCCGTTTTTTATATGGTAGCAAGGGTTTGCGCGGGATGTCAAACGCTTTTGCCCGAGGGAAAAAATAATTTTTTGACCGTCCAGCAAAAAAAGTGCTATAATAAATTATCAAAGAAATTTGGTTGTGTAAAAAACGAAATAAAAAAAGTTGCACACAAAACAAAATTTTTGATATAATAATTAGGTCGGGTTTAGATGAACAAGTTTCAAATTTAGGCCCAGGATATTTGAACAAATTTTTAGCGCTCGTAGCTCAGTGGTAGAGCATCCGCCTTTTAAGCGGGGGGCCGTGAGTTCAAGTCTCACCGGGCGCACTTTTAATGCCCTCTTCGTCTATCGGTTAGGACGTCGGATTTTCAATCCGAAAAGAGGAGTTCGATTCTCCTAGAGGGCGTTTTTTATTTGTATTTAGACAGTTAGGCGTTTTACAAAGGAAGAGGCCGAGATCCCTCTTCCTTTTTCGTTTTATACGCTTCTATTATCCCGCCCTATACCCTTATTAAATAAGTACCCCGCGCGCGGCCGGGA
>JAUNWB010000011.1 GCA_030540535.1 Elusimicrobiales bacterium | reverse complement strand
CGCCAAAAACGCACGCACCGCTTCCGTCACGGCGTGTTTGTAAGCGGGACTGGTCCGCGCACCGGGCAGCTGCAAAGAACCCTGGTACAACACGCATGAACCGAAACGCCGCAAGGCTCCCCCCAAAATTTTATGTCCGTCTTCGGCCAGCAGGTCATTTTCCACCGGGTTTACAAAACACGCGCTGGCCGTGTGGTTTACGCTGGGCGCATAGGCGGAAGCGGGGAGCGTTTTATCAAACGCGCGGCCTTTGGCGCCGACCCTGGCCAGTTCGCCCAAAATACAAGCGTGAAACCGTTTGTAAATATCGGCCGGCCGGCCCGCAGACGGGAACACAAGCGAAAAGGTTAAATCGTCCGTATGAAACACCACGCCGCCGCCCGTCGGACGGCGCACGCGCGGGCCGGTAAAATGCTGCGCCGCAAGCGCGCGGTCCACCTCGCTTAAAAACTGGGCATAGCCGAACGTGACGGCGGGGCCGTCCGTCCAGCGGTAAAACCGCAGGGTAACGGCAGACGGACGCAGGCGGACGGTTTGTTCGTCAAACGCCATATGTTCAAACACGTTTAAAGGCGGAGTGGAAACAAGCAGATTCATATTTTTAGCGGAAAAATCTATTTTAATGTAGCGAGATTCCATGCTACAGCCCTATAAAATGACGCCGCGACAAACAGACTAACTTTGCGGCATATTGGCTGATTTCCCAAATTTGAACTAAATTTGCGTTGCCAGTTGCCCGAGGAAGTACTGTTAGGTACGCCGAGAGGTAAGGGAACGCAAAGTTAGCCAAATTTGGGAAATAGTTGCCCGTCAAAATTCACGGCTTACGAAAAAACGCCGTTAATCTCACCACTTCAAGTTGGGCTGTCGGGCGGCCGACACCTCATCAATCCGCCCCACACACTGCCCGTGCGGCGCGCCTTTCACCGCGTCCGGCTCCGTCTGGATTTCGTTATAAATGGCTTCCAGCGCGGCAATAAACGCGTCCAAACTTTGCTTGCTTTCGGTTTCCGTCGGCTCAATCATCATGGCTTCGGGCACGATAAGCGGGAAGTAAATAGTCGGCGCATAGAACCCGTAATCCAACAGCCGTTTGGCCACATCGGACGTGTGAACGCCGTTCATTTGGTGCGGGTCCACGTTTACCACGCATTCGTGCATACACACGCGGTCGAAAAACGCGTTAAATTTGCCTTTTAAGCAAGCGCGGACGTAGTTGGCGTTCAGCACCGCGTTTTCGGCGATGCGTTTTAACGTTTCGCCGTCAAACTGGCGCAAATAGCAGTACCCGCGAAGCACCACGGCCATATTGCCGTAAAACGCTTTCATTTTGCCCAAACTTTGGGGCATTTCGCCGGACAGGGTATATTTGCCGTCTTTTAATTCCGCCATCGGTTTGGGCAGGAACGGAGCGACATGCGCGGCCGCACCCACCGGGCCGGAACCGGGTCCGCCGCCGCCGTGCGGAGCGGCAAACGTCTTGTGCAAGTTAAGGTGCATTACGTCCACGCCAAAGTCTGCCGGCTTGGCCAGACCGATAAGCGCGTTAAAATTGGCTCCGTCCATGTACAAAAGAGCCCCGGCTTTGTGAACCATGTCCGCAATTTCGCGGATGTCTTTTTCAAACAGCCCCACCGTGTTGGGCACCGTCAGCATGACGGCGGCGGTGCGTTCGGACAGCGCGTTTTGAAGCGCCTCGTTATCCACACATCCATCGGCGGCGGACTTAATGTTTACCACCGTGTAACCCGCCATGTTGGCCGTGGCCGGATTGGTGCCGTGCGCCGTATCGGGCACGATTACTTCGGTGCGGGCAAAATCTTTTTTCGCATCGTGATACGCGCGGACGGTTAAAATACCCGTCAGCTCTCCGTGCGCGCCTGCGGCGGGCTGAAGCGTAAACGCGGCAAGACCCGTCACTTTTTTAAGAAGTTCCTGCATTTCGTACATCGCGTGCAGCGTGCCCTGCACCGCTTCTTCCGGCGCAAACGGGTGCGCGGCGGCGAACGGTTCCAGGGCGGACAACGTGTCGTACGCTTTGGGGTTATACTTCATGGTGCAGGAACCCAGCGGATAAAACTCGCCGTCCAAGCAATAGTTAAGCTGCGACAGGCGCGTAAAGTGGCGCACCGCGTCGAACTCGCTCATTTCCGGCAGACGCGGTTCGTTCCCGCGCAGGTAAGAAGCGGGCAGATAATCCTCCGCTTTCGCCTGCGTTTTGATAAATTGTACGCCGCGGCGGCCGGGGCGGGACTTTTCAATCGAAAGCTCGTTATGTTTCAAAATTTCTTCCATATTAAATCCCCCTTAACGCGTCCGCGTACGCTTGTAAATCTTCCGGCGTTTTGGTTTCCGTGGCACACACCAAAAGGCAGTTTTCCAAGCCTTTAAAGTCCTTGCCGAGCGCATAACCCGCGCCGAAACCTTTTTGCGCCAGCTTTTCAACCGCCGTCTGCGCGGAAACCGGACATTCGACGACAAATTCGTTAAAAAACGGAGCCGTAAATTTTACTTTAAACCCGGGCACGGCGGCGATTAATTCCGCCAATTTGTGTGCGCGGTCCAAGTTTAAGAGTGCGGCTTCTTTAAGGCCTTTGGGGCCGAGCAGCGTCAAATAAATAACCGCGTTCAGCGCGCATAACGCTTCGTTCGAGCAGATGTTGGACGAAGCCTTTTCGCGCCGGATATGCTGTTCGCGCGCCTGAAGCGTCAGCACAAACGCGCGTTTTCCGTCGTGGTCCTTGGCAATGCCCACAATGCGCCCCGGCAGCTGGCGCATATACGCCTTTTTGGCCGTCATGATCCCGAGGCCCGGGCCGCCAAAGTTCACGGCGTTGCCCAAAGGCTGGCCTTCGGCGACGGCAAAATCCGCATCGTACGAGCCGGGCGTTTGCACCACGCTTAAAGAAATGGGATTCACCAAAGCAACAAGCAGCGCGCCCGCATTGTGTACGAGGGAGGAAACGGCCTTAGCATCTTCCAAGGAGCCAAAAAAGTTCGGGTTCGCGAGGACAAAGCACGCGGTTTTATCCGACAGTTTTTCTTTAAGCGCATTTATGTCCAGCGCGCCGTCTGCGCCGAACGGAACCTCGGCAATCTGCACCCCTTCA
Organism: Elusimicrobiales bacterium; assembly: GCA_030540535.1. Taxonomy (GTDB): domain Bacteria; phylum Elusimicrobiota; class Elusimicrobia; order Elusimicrobiales; family Elusimicrobiaceae; genus Avelusimicrobium. The sequence goes on along the minus strand of JAUNWB010000011.1, from coordinate 8,906 downwards.
AAATGGCGGGAATACGTTTTTAATACCTGTTTATAATGCGGATGGAGCGCCGCGGGGATTAACACTTCTTTGCGGCCGTTTACGCGCACGGAGGCCAGCACGGCTTCGGCGAGTGCGGTCGCGCCGTCGTAATGGGAGGCGGTAGCCACATCCATATCAAACAGCGCGCAAATGCAGCTTTGAAATTCGTAAATCGTTTGCAGGGTGCCCTGGCTGGCTTCGGCCTGGTAGGGCGTGTAGGCGGTTAAAAATTCCCCGCGGGAAGAAAGCGCGTTCACCGCCGCCGGGATAAAATGTTCGTACATACCCGCGCCGATAAAATTTTTAAGCGGTTTGTTTTCGGCCGCCAGCGCGTGCATATGGGCGGAGAGTTCCTGTTCCGTCAAAGCCTTGGGCAAGTCCAAAGCCGGGTATAAGAGGTCCTGCGGAATTTGTTTTAATAAATCCCGTACGGATGAAACGCCAATTTTGGCCAGCATTTCTTTTTGGTCTTCGGGAGTATTGGGGATAAACATGGTAAAAAGTCCTTTTAATATAAAAAATCCCCCGCCCGCAAGCGGGGGACGAATCAAACAAACTATTTTTGGATGGTGGCTTTGTAGGCGGACAGGTCGAGCAGGTTTTCGTACTCGGCGGGAGCCGTCATTTTGATTTTAAACAGCCAGCCGTTGCCGTGCGGTTCGCGGTTTACAAGAGCCGGGTCCGCGTTTAAGGCTTCGTTTACTTCCACGATTTCGCCGCTGACGGGCGCGTAAATTTCGGACGCGGATTTGACGGATTCAATCACGCAGCAGTTCTGGCCCGCGGTTACCTGCTGGCCGACTTTGGGCAGGTCCACAAACACGATGTCGCTGATTTCTTCCTGCGCGTGGTTGCTGATGCCCACGGTGGCGATGTCGCCTTCCGTATGGGCCCATTCGTGAGTTTTGGCAAAACGGCTGGTTTCTTCGGTATGCATAGTTTTATTCTCCTTAAATTTTAATTATACGCGGTTTTTGTAAAAGGGCGTTTTGACCACTTCGGCCTTGGCCCGTTTGCCGTGTATTTCGATTTCCACTTCGCTCCCCACGGGCACGTCCGCCGGAATATATCCCACGGCAATCCCCTTGAACAAAGGCGAATACGTCCCGCTGGTGAGTACCCCAATTTCTTCCGCGCCGGAATAGACTTTACATTCCGCGCGGGGCACGCCCGGCGATTTTAAAACAAAGGCCGTCAGTTTTTGTTTCAGCCCCTGTTCTTTTTGCGCCGCAAGCGCGGCCTTTCCTACAAAATTTTCTTTGGCGAGCTTTACCACCCACCCGCAGTTAGCTTCGTACGGTGTGCGGGTTTGGTCCGCGTCCGCACCGTTTAAAAGGTATCCGGCTTCCAGGCGCAGTACGTCGCGCGAACCGAGCCCGCAAGGCTTTATGCCTACATTTAAAAGAGCGTCCCACAGGTCGCCGATTTTTTCGGCCGGAAGCATAATTTCCACACCGTCTTCCCCGGTATATCCCGTGCGGGTAACGTACCCTTTCGCGCCGAACAGCTCTATTTCTTTTATATGAAAGCGGGGCAATTCCGGCACGTCCGAAATTAGGTTAGAAACTTTTTCCAACGCTTGCGGCCCCTGCACGGCAATCATGCCCCAGTCCGCGCTTTCGTTACGTACGGACACGTTAAAATTGGCGGCCTGTTTTTGGAACCACGCAAAATCTTCGCTGATACAAGCGGCGTTGACGACCACCAGGAATTTTTCCGGGTTTAAACAGAACGAAATAGCGTCGTCGATGATGGTGCCTTTTTCGGTCAGGATATGGGAATACGTCCCGGCTGCGGGCGCATTTTTAATATTGTTGCAGTTGATGTACTGCAAAAAAGGCCAAGCGTCTTTGCCTTCTACAAAAATCTGTCCCATGTGGGAAACGTCAAACATTCCGGCGGCCTCGCGCACGGCTTTATGCTCGGCGATAATGCCGTCAAACTGTACGGGCAAAAGCCAGCCGTGGAAGTCCACCATTTTACCGCCGGCAGTTTCGCAACGGGCGGCCAACGGCGTTTTTTTAAGTTCAGTGTGGGTCATAGCCCCTCCAAAAAGTATACGTTCATTGTATAAAATAATAGCCGAAAAAAGCGGGAAAATGCTAAACTGACAATAGATTATTTACGGGAGATTTTTTCCGGGCCGCACAAGGCCCGTCCACCATTTAAACTGTTTTTGAAATCGCGGCGGAACTTCCGCCGCATAAGCAGAGTTCAAAAACAGTCGTTTGAGGCGCAAGAGAAACGGCCTAATTACCCGGTTCTTTTGCGCCGAACGTTTATCGTCTTTTGACGGTAAACTACGGCTGTTTATTCGGGCATTACTCTGCTTAGCTCGGGTTTGCGGCCGTTTTTTATATGCAAATTCCGGGCTCGGGCAACTATAGGAGAACCCATGACGCGGGGATTTACACTGATTGAATTATTGGTAGTCGTATTAATTATCGGGATTTTGGCGGTCGTCGCGCTGCCGCAGTATCAGGTGGCGGTGGCCAAAAGCCGCTTGGGAGGAGTAATGAGTCAAGTAAAAACCATGAAACAAGTCGCCGAAGCCTACTATATGGCCAACGGAGCTTATCCCAACGACACGATGGACGGATTGGATATTTCGATCCCGGATTGCGAATCGATTGGTGCGGGCATTTGCAAAAAGGGAAATTATGTATTTGATTTTTTCAGTCACGGCTTCCAGGCGGAATGGATGGACGTAGCGGGATATACCGTTAACGGAGATAAGCTGGTAAACAGTTATCACCTGTTTTTGGATAATTCCGACAAACCGGGCGTTATTTACTGCGGAGCGCCTACAGAAAATGAAACTGCACAAAAAGTGTGCAAAAGTCTAGGCGGACGCGCGGCGGGAACGGGCAAGTGTACGGTTGCCGGTTATTTAAACGGTCCCGCCTGCAACCTGTACGAACTGCCCTAGTCCGCTGTGCGGGAATTGCTATAATATAATTATGGCAGATACGCAGAGCGTCGTAAGCGACGTAAAACTTTTTATCGAACGGTTAAAAAAAGAACTCCCCGAAGTGTTCGGCGGCGCGGACGCGCAGGCCGGAACGGACGCCGCCCCCGCGGCCGGCGAAAACAAAGTACTCTACAACGGGGACTTTAAAGAAGCCCGCATGTACCTTACACCGGACCAGGAAGAAGGCGTGGCGTTTGACGGGACCGTTTTCCATATTTATTTAAAAGAAAAAACGTCCGACCCGGCCGCCCTGGTAACCGCCTGGCTGCGGAGCAAAGCCAACGAAACGCTGAAAGCCAAAACGAAAGAATGGGCGGATAAAATCGGCGTGGAATTTAACAATATCGTCATTAAAGACCAGCGCACCTGCTGGGCCAGCTGCTCGGGCAAGAAAAACATCAATTATTCGTACCGTATCGTAAAAATGCCGCTTGCCGTGCAGGATTATTTGATGGTACACGAACTCTGCCACCTGGTACACATGAACCACGGGCAGGAATACTGGGAACTGGTGGCGCAGTTCTGCCCCGACTACAAACACCACCGCCGGTGGCTCAACGAAAACAAGGGCTCCATTTTCGCCGAAGTGGAACTGACGTACAGAGAAGAGCCGCAGGAAGAAGCGGCCTAAGGCTATTTTTCCCAGCTTTTATTTTAAAAACCTCCGCAAAAAAGCGGGGGTTTTTTATAGAAAAAAAACCGCCGGTGCGAATTTCCGGCGGTTAGTTTGTCGTATAGGAGACTGCCCCCGCACGCTCCTGGCTTGGAGAGCGGACGGGTTACTGCAAATTATCCACGAAAGACGGAAAGGAAATCTTCCGAAATCTGCCCGAAAAGCGACACGGGCAAGCGGCGGGGAATGCTGTTAAACACAGCCACCACTTTACCTTTCCAAAAGAAAGGTTCCCCCAATTTTAAATTAGGTTTGCGGCCCGTCATCCGTGCAGCACGGGGAGAAACCACCCCGTGAGTAACCAAAAAGCTCTGCAAGCCCACAGCCACCTCATTACCATATACATCTTGCAAGGTCATTCCTTCTTTAAGCGAAACAACTTCCACTCCAACAATCCCTTGAGTAAAAGAACTGTCGACTTTAACCTGGGCAATTCCGTCTTTTACCCGCATTTGTCTGCCTTTCACCGTTACATTCTTTCCGTTGGAAAAAGACAGTTTTACTTGCTCCGCCCTAAAACCACTGTGGCGCCGCACACAAGAAGCAGAGGTAACCACATAACCGTTATTCAGCAAAACTCCCGCACAAACCGTATTTTTATAAGAGGTGCGAACTTTTGTGTCAAATCTGGGACGGCTTGCCATCCGTTTGCGTACTTTATAGTATTCGTCTTTTCTCCATTTTACTTCTATGTCCACGCGGGCCGAATTATTCAAACGAGCAGTATTTACTTGTCTTTCTACTTGAGTATAAAAATTTGTATTACAAAAAGCAGCAACAGACACCAATAACAAACCAACAATAGACAGCACTTTACAACCGTACTTCATTTTACGCCTCCTTAATTTCAACTTGATATATTTATTATACAAAAGTTAGTTAAAACTAACAATATTATTTTTATAAAAAATAACTCCGTCGTAAAAAACGGAGTTTTTATTTCAAAATAAAGTTAGTCTAAACTATTATTAATATAACACAAGCCCCAGAGCGCCCGCACATGCAATCACCGCTATCGGCCCGGCTTTCAGTTTCCACACCGCAAGAAACGATGCCGCAAACAGAAGAACGCTTTTGTAATCCACAAAATTTTCCGCATTACACAGCACCAGCGCCGCCGCGGCAATCAGGCCCACCACCGCCGGGCGCAGCCCCGCAAACACGGATTCCACCGGGCGGGCGTGCTGGTATTTTAAAAAGTAACGGCTGGCAAGCAGCATCAAGAGGAAAGAAGGCAGGCATACCGCAAACGTCGCCACTGCCGAACCCCACGCGTCGCCCGCCGCCGTATAGCCCGTATACGTGGCCAAATTAATCCCGACCGGGCCGGGCGTAACCTGGCTGACGGCCACTACGTCGGTAAATTCGCTTGTCGTCAGCCACGCATGCTTAAAAACCACTTCGTTTTGGATAAACGAAATCATCGCATAACCGCCGCCAAAGTTAAAAAGACCGATTTTAAAAAACGTTAAAAACAGTTTTAAATAAATCATTTTTCACCCCGCACGCCGGATTTGCATCCGTATAAAAAACCGGCCAGCCCCGCCGCAAGCACGATGTACACCGGGGACACTTTTACCAGCCACACCAATAAAGCGCAAAGGGCGGGAATCCACACGCTCTTCCACGTAATCCCCGCAGCTTTGGATAAATTGAAAACGGGCACGGCAATCAGCGCGACCACCGCCGGGCGCACCCCCATAAACACGCGCCGGACGACGGGGTTATCCTGAAATCCGCGGAAGAAAATAGCAATCAGCAAAATAATGATAAACGACGGGAGCGCCGCCCCCAGCGCCGCGGATAAACAGCCCCAAAATCCGGCGGATTTATAGCCTGCCATAATGGAAAGGTTAATCGCCATCACGCCCGGCGCGGCTTGCGCCACGGCCACCATATCCAAAAATTCGCGGCGGTTAAACAGGGCGTATTTATCGACCAGTTCCCGCTCAATAAGCGGCAGCATGGCGTAACCGCCCCCCAGGGTAAACAGGCCGATTTTGGCGAACGTAAGGAAAAGGAACCAACAGGTCTTCATACGGATATTTTACTATTTTGACGTTTTGGCGGGCGGCACAAACAAATCCCCCACTGAAATACCAAGCCCGGCGGCGATTTTACGCAAATTGAGAACAGCCACGTTTCGTTCGCCCCGCTCCACCCCACCCATGTAGGTACGGTCCAAACCGACTTCCAAGGCAAAATCTTCCTGCGAATACCCGGCGGCTTTGCGCAGCTCGCGCACCCGCGCGCCGAGCGCTTTTAAATACTTACGGTCTTTTGCGGAATATGTGTTTTGCATATTCTACAGAATACCCGTATGATATTTATAAGTACACGGACTATAAGTATCATTTTTGATATTTTAATGCTATAATGTAAAAAATTACCAAAGGAGAATTATTATGAAAAAACCGTCATTTTTACACGCTGCTGCGCTGTTCTTCTCCACCGCTTTGTTATCCGCCTGCGCGCACACCCCAAAAAATACTGACAGCGAAAACCTGACTTTTTCTTTTATGGGGCACACGCTGCGCTGCCAAGCAAGCATTGCGGACGACGGCACTAGACAACACAACTGTCAAAGTTCACAACTGCAGGCGGCCTTTTTTGAAGTTGATGAGCCTTTTATTGAAAACCCCAAAACCGATCCGGCAAGTTGGGAGGAAGAAGCCATCTCTCCAAAATATGAAATTAAAAAAGAAACTTTTATATGTTCCAACCAAAATTATGTAACCACTATCAAGGCTTTTAGAAAAGGGAAAGAGCAAAAGGTGCGACTTGAAGTGCTTGTTCACGGCAAACCGACCGGGCTGATGTTTATAGAACATAAACCCCAAAAAAATGATTTCAGCATCCTCACGATAGAGGCAATTAACGACTTATGCACCCGGCAAAACTGGATTCTGCCCGAAGGAACCTGGAAAAGCATGAAATACGAGGACGAAACGGAAGAAGAAAACGCCTCAAACGAGCTTTAATCTTTTTCTTTGAGTAAGCCGAATGCAAACAGCCCCGGAGTTGCGCTCTCCGGGGCCGTTTTTAATCGGACGAAATGCTAATTTATCCAGCCTTCTTTTTTGGCGTAATCGCGGATGCCGTTAAAAATGCCCTGCGCCATTTTCTTCTGCACCGCTTTTTGCGAAAGCCGCGCGCGGTCTTTCGAGCTGCTGATATAGCCCATTTCCACCAAAATCGCCGGGCTGTTCACCCCTTTTAACACGTAAAAGTTGGCCTGGCGTACGCTGCTGTTTTGGTTGACGGCAATCCCGATGCCGGGCTGTTTGTACACGGAATTACGCACGTATCCGGCCAGCTTGGAGCTTTCGTTTACAAACTCGTTCTTGGCCAAGGACTGCAAAAGCGCGTCCACAAAGTTATAATGTACTTCCTCGTATTGCATGGCTTCGTTTTCCATGGCCGCAACGTCGGCGGCTTCCTTATCGGTGGCTTTTTCGGAGCGGAAGTACACCTGGAACCCGTGCGCATTACGGTTCTTGGACGCGTTGGTATGCACGGAAACGAATAAATCCGCTTTGAAATTATTGGATATTTTGGAGCGTTCGGAAAGCGCGATAAACGTATCGTTATCCCGCGTCATTTTCACTTCAAATCCCGCTTTCTTTAATAACGCGGCCAGTTCCTTGCCCACGGCCAGGTTCCAGTCTTTTTCGCGCATGCGGCTGCGCACGGCGCCGGGGTCTTTGCCGCCGTGGCCCGGGTCCACCACGATGCGCATTTTTTTATGCGCGGAAGAAACGGCCAGCGGGTGCGGCTCCTGCTTGATAACGGGCGCCGTTTTGGCGGGAGCCGGTGCCTTCTGGCCCGTTTTAGAAGGTTCCGGCGCGGGTTCCGGCTTGATCACCGGGCCCGGCTCGGGGAACATTTCTTCAAAGCCGTCGTCTTCCATCAACACAGAAGGCTTTTCCGTAACCGGGGAAGGACCTTTGATTTCGGGCGCTTGCACGGGCTCTTCGGAAGAGGAAACCGTTTCCGCGGGAGCTTCCGTCAGCGGTGCGGCGGGGCTACGATCGGCCAAAACGGCCGGGGCCGCCTGTGCGCCCGCGCGGAAGACCAGTCTTCCGTCAATTTCGGAAAAACTCCAATCTTTGGCGTTTTTGCCTAAAATTACTTTTAATACGGCGTCCGCACGCGACTGACGAATGTCCGCCGAGGCGATAAAAGGCGTTTTCAAACGGAAAAATTCGTCGCGCTTGACCGTCGCGCCGGGAAACGTAATTTGTACGGTGTGTTTGTTTACCTGTTTGGAAGACCACCGCACGTCTTTTTCCGTTTCGAACACCAAAAGCGTATCTTCCTCATGCAGAACATTATCCGTCCTGGCGAAATCAAACGGCCGTTCCACCATAAATTTTCCGTCCGTAAGCGCAATACGCTTGCCCACGGCTTTTTGGAACGAAGACAGCAAAAAGAACTCCGCCGGAGCCATGATTTTGCCGCCGTTCACCAATACGGGGGAAGAAAGCGTCTGCGGTTTGGCGTTAATGATAATTTCGGGCAGCGGAGCGGTGAGAATCCCGTAAAAACCTTTGGCCGTAATTTTGGCCTGCTTGGACTGGGCGAATAATTCCACCCCCGCGCCGAATTTGCGCGCGGCGGCCTGCACGTCCACGTACGTGACGCCGTTCGCTTCCAAAGACGGAATATTTCCCGCGCTGCGGCCGGAAACCACAACGGGCGTTCTTCCCTGCGCGTATGCCGCGCCGGAAAAACATAAGGTTAGCAACCCCACCAAGAGAGTCCACACACGTTTCATAAGCATAAAAACGCGCCCGCGGAAAAGCGGGCGCAAAACGTTACTCCAGCACGATTTTGTAATCTTCCCACGCCAGCTGAGGATCGGCCTGAATCTTCAGCGTGCGGTGGATGTTTTGCTCGATATCGTCCTGCCGCTGTTTAATAGCGTCGGCCAGAACGGGGTGTAAAACCACGCGCAAATTGCCGCCGGGGCGGCCGTTTGTAAGGTCGTAAATTTCGCGCTGAATCCGGATGCGCATGCTCTCGGCCGACAGCACGCGGCCGGAACCGTGGCACTGCGGGCATTCTTCGCTGATAAAGCTGCCGGTGCTGGCGCGCTTTCTTTCGCGCGTCATTTCCACCAGACCCAAACGGGTGATGGGCAGAATACGAATTTTGGCGCGGTCCCCGTGGACGGCTTTGGCCAGTGCTTCCACCACGCGGTGGCGGCTGGAGGCTTTGCGCATATCAATAAAGTCAATG
>JAUNWB010000330.1 GCA_030540535.1 Elusimicrobiales bacterium | reverse complement strand
ACTGCATTTGCCCACCGCTTTCGCTGTTGGCACTTTTACAGCTGGGGAATGTTTTGCCGAACAAATTTAGATTGGCAACTTGTGTATCTTGCGCGTTTACGCTTTCCATAGTACCCGTTTGGATACGTACATTTTCGAATGAGATTCTGCCTTCGCCACTGCCGTTACCCAAACTAACCGTATAGCCTTTTATTCCGCGACCGCCATCTAAGTTTAATTTACCGCCATTTAAATTTACCCGCGTGGCATTTAACGTGGCAGATGTTTCCGAACACCCTAACTTCATATCACATGTACTCGTTAACCCGATATCCATTTGTTCCGTAGTGTTCACCTGGGAATACGCTACATACGGTACTGGGAAATACGTTACCATGCTGATTTTGTTTTTGGCCAATACGGGAAAAGAAACCAAAAACAGCAATACAAACAGATAAAACCGTTTCATGTTTAAACCTCCTGTAAACGGCTTTATTTTCCCCCACAACGCGCTTATTTAATAAAGAAGAGGAGGGATACTTGCAACAAGCCGTCCCCCCAATTTATCAAAAAAAAAAAACGAGTCAAGGCCTATATAGATTCCTTCTTTTTCTTTCGAAAAGAAGCAAAAGTTCATCTTACTTTTTGTATCGACAAAAAGTAACAAAAAACTCGCAGGCCGGATCCTATAAAACGCACTCTCGGCGGACGTTTTTACAACTCGCTTCGCTCAAACAAGTAAAAACGTTTCCCGCCTTGAGGCGTTTTATAAACAGGATGAAGGCCTGCATTAACAACAACGGCGGACATATAGGGCGGGTAAAATAAAGCAGAAACAATAACAAAAACTCCCCGAGGGTAAACCCGAGGAGTAATGAAAATCACTCAAATGCGCGAATTATTCGCGGCCTAATTTGGCGCGCAAAAATTGGATACGTTCCTGAATATAATTGGAGGTTCCGGCAGACAAGACGGATTTGCTGCCCCTTAATATATGGAGCGAAAGCGCACGCTCGAACCACAAGAGAGCTTGCTTCTCATCCTGCCCGGTGCCGTGCCCGGCCTCAAACATCTGCGCAGCCTGCAGCAGAACCCCGCAGTCGGCCCCTTCTTTGGCCACGCGCAGCGTCCATTTAAAAGCCAGCGGATAAAACTCTTCCCCCGCATCGCGGTACAGCATAAGCAGACGGTATTTTGCTTCCTCACTGCCCTGCTCGGCCAGCTTTTCCCACGCCGCGTAACGGGCGCGGCGGCGTCCTGCAAAATCAAACCAATGTTTCCAGCCGTTTTTGATGTCGTTCCAAGTAAGCGCCATTGTTTTGTCCTCCTGCTGATATATTGTACACTATATAAATAATTTTCGCCAGGGAGGAACGACAACGCTTATGATTACCATCGCTACTGCACCAGTCAAGACATACCTGTCCAAATCAAAAATTCCGGGGTTCGATTATGTAATCAACCCCTACATCGGCTGCCCGCACAAGTGCGTGTACTGTTACGCCGAATACATGCGTAAGTTTACCGGCCATCCGGAAGAATGGGGTGACTTTTTAGACATTAAAATATGCGACACTCCGCTAAAGCCCGCTAAACTGTTCCGCATGCGCGTCATGCTCAGTTCCGTTACCGACCCGTACAACCCCTACGAAAAACAATACGAACTCACCCGCCGGATGCTTAAACAACTCGCTTTCAGCCAGGCATACGCTTTTATTTTGACGAAATCCGCCCTTGTTCTGCGCGATTTGGACATTCTAAAACAAATGCCCGGCTCGGAGGTGGCAATTTCCTTTTCAAGCGCGGATGAACATTTCCGGGAGCTGGCTGAACCCGGCGCTTCCAGCGTGGAGGAAAAAATCAACGCGCTGAAAACGCTGCACGAAAACGGCATTAAAACCGCCGTAATGGCGGCCCCGCTGCTGCCCGGCATAAGCGACTGGAAAGCCATCATCGAAGCCACCCGCCCGTATACGGACCGTTACGGTTTCGACAGCCTGAACATGCGCCCCGCTTACCAAAAGAAAGTGATGTCTTTCGTGGCCCAGCATTACCAGCATCTGCTTTCGCTGTATGCGGA
>JAUNWB010000329.1 GCA_030540535.1 Elusimicrobiales bacterium | reverse complement strand
GCTTCATCGCCAACAACTCCGCCTTCTTCCTGGCCGATGCGGGGCGCACGGAGGAAGCCTATCAACTCTTCCGCGCCACCTATGATTACGACCCCGAGAACGTCTCGGCCCTCCTCAACGTGCTCGAAATGGTGAAGAACCAGAAGTTGCACCCCGAGGCCGATGCGTGGTGCAACCAGGAATTCACCGCCCTGCAGAAGAAACTCAACGGCCGCAAGTTTCTCTTCTGGTCGCTCACCCGCACCTATGGCTACATCCGCTCGCCGATGTTGATGAGCATGGTGGCAGGTTCCTGGGCGTTGAGCGGTCAGATGGGTGCCGCCCTCTGCGGTCTCGACCTCGCCATGGAGATGCTGGGCGATGGGCAACGCTCGCAGTTCCAGGGCATGGAAGCCGTGGTCTACAGTTCCATCCCCGGCAAACGCGAAGAGGCTATTGCCCGCTATAAGGCCATGCTCGCCGAAGCCCGTGAACCCAAACGCGTGGCAGCCCTCCTCAAAGACCTCATCCGCAGCAACCTCCTCGAAGGCAACTTCAATGAAGCCAAGCGCTACCTCGAAGAAGCCCGTGGGAAGATTCCCGACCAGGAATTGGCCTACGAGCACGCCCTCTACTATGCCGCGGGCGGAGATGTGGCGCGCGCCCGCCTTGCCCTGGAGACCTATCTCAACTACGATGCCAAGAACCCTGATGCCCTCGCGCTTCTCGCCTCGTTGCAACTGCGCATGGGTGACGCCGAAGTAGCCGAGCTGAAGGAAAACACCCTCCCCCGCCTCATCACGGCAGTCGGGCGGGAAGATGACTACCTCGTGCGCGTCATTCAGGCACAGGTGGCCGAAGCCGAGCAGAACTTCGAACGCGCCCGCACCTGTTATCTCCGAGCCCTTGCTCTCAAGCCCGAGATGCACGCCCTGCGCGATGCGGTGTTGCTCCAGGATATCCGCCTCAACGACCGCGCAGCCGCCGCTGTCCACGCCCGTGAATATCTCTATCGTGACCGCACCCTCGCCCTCGCCAACTACATCATGGGCTCCAATGCCCTCAATGAAGGCGACCTCGAGCGCGCCGAGAGTTACCTCACCGTTGCCACCCAGGCGCCCAATCCCCGTGCCGAAGCCTTCAACGACCTCGCCGAAACCTACCGGCGTCAGGGTCGATGGACCGACGCCCTTGCCGCGGTGCAGCACGCGATTGACCTCGCCCCGAAACTCGCCATCCTCTACGAAACCCAGGCTGCCGCGCTCCTCGAGCTCAATCGCGTGAATGAAGCCATGGACTCTCTCCAAAAGGGCATCGCCACCGACCTCGAAACCCGGAACGTTTCCTCCCCCGATCCGCGCATGACACTCACCTTCGCGCGCATCCTCGAGAAGCAGGGGAAGACGGAAGAAGCCCGCCTCAAGCTCCACGAACTCAAGGCACAGGTCAACGACCTCGACCCGGGCGCAAAGAGCGAGTATGACGCGCTCTCCGAGCGTCTCAACATCCGCTGAGCAGGGGAGCGCCATGTTTCGCTATGATGGTCGCAATGCCTTGATTCTCGGCGCCGGACGCAGCGGGGTCGCCGCGGCAGAACTCCTCCTTGAGCGCCACAGTCGCGCCACCATCGTTGACGAACACTGGACGCCTGAGTATCGGGCGGACGTCGGCAGTCGGGGTATCCGTTGCCTCACCGCCGAGGCCACACACCTCCCCGATGGCAACTACGACCTCCTCGTCGCTTCCCCTGCCATCCCGGCCGACCACCCCTGGCTCACCCTCGCCCACAAACGTGGCCTCGCCATTATCTCCGAAATGGAACTTGGCGCCCACTATTGGCAGGGGCAAGCCATCGCTGTCACGGGAAGCAAAGGCAAGAGCTCCGTGGTCAAATGCCTTGCCGACACCTTAAATCTGGCCGGGCATCCTGCAGTGACCGCCGGCAACTACGGCACCCCGCTCTCCCAACGCGTCCTTGAATGTCCTGACATGGGGCGTGACACCATTGCCGTGGTGGAAGTCTCCTCCTTCCAGATGGAGCACACGCGTACCTTCGCGCCGCACCTCGCCGCCATTCTCACCATTC
>JAUNWB010000328.1 GCA_030540535.1 Elusimicrobiales bacterium | reverse complement strand
GGTTGGTTTTTAACAGTTTTTTAACGAGTTTTTTGCCGTATTCCGTGTGCAGGTGCAGGAGGTGTCCCGCGTAGTCAAACGTGAAACCGTCTTTATAAACGCTTTTGCACAGTCCGCCGGGCGCGCCATCTTGCTCGGCCAGCAGATAATCCGTTTGGCCGAGTTCTTCCAGGTGATAAGCGGTGCTGAGGCCCGTCAGGCCCGCGCCTAAAATAAGCGTGCGTACGTGCATTATAAGTCCGTTTTTAAGTGTAACAGCCAAAGCGTAATCAGGGCGCCGAACGCACCCGCCGCCATAAAAAGCGAGGCCGCGATTTGTACACAGCAGTGCGTCAGCGTGAACGCGAATACATTGGCGGTCAGCCCGGTCAGCGCAAAGGCGAATAAAATCCAGCCTGGCTTCCAGCCCAGTTTTTTAAGGCGCAGGGCGGCGTGGTCGTTACTGCCTTTGAGGGGATTATTGCCTTTTAATAAGCGCGCGAGGGTGACAAACGCCGTATCAAACAGCGGGACGGCCAAAATAAAGAGCGGGGCCAAAAATCCCCAGTCGGATTTTTCGCAATAGCCCGTACCGATAGACAGCGCGGCAATCAAAAAACCCAGCAGGTTCGAGCCGCTGTCGCCCAAAAAAATTTTGCGTTTTTTGGCGTGATTGTACGGCCAAAACGCAAGGCACGCCCCGAGTAGCGCCAGCGCGGCAAAATTGACGTAGACGTATTCGGACGGCAGCGCGATGACCGCCAGTCCCAGCGTGCAGACGACGGCCTGGCTGACGCAAAGTCCGTCCATAATATCCAGGAGGTTAAACGCGTTCGTCAGCCCGACCACCCATAAGAACGTAAGCGGATAGGAAATCCACGGCGAGGTAAACGCGTGTATCGCCACCCCGTAATAAATAAGCGCGGCCGTGGCCGCCGCCTGGATAAACAGTTTTACGGGTACGCTGACGCCTTTGGGTTTTTTAAGGTCGTCGGCCAGCCCCATCAAAAAAATAAGCCCGCCGCCGATAATCACGCCGCGCAGGGTGTGCAGCGTGCCGGAGGGGAAAGCCGTCGTCAAACGGATAAATACCAAACTGCCTACAATGCCCGCCAAAATGCCGCATCCGCCCAAAACGGGCACTTTTCCGGCGTGTTTTTTGAGGCCGCCGGGCGCGTCCAAAAACGCGTTTGCGGCCAGTTTGCGCAAAACGGGCAGGGCAACCGAAGTGAGCGCGAACGAAATTCCCGCGCATAAGAGGTAAAGGACAAATGTCGGCATAATAATTATAATATCATAATAAGGAGGACGTTTATGCTTAAAAAGATTTTAACATTTTCGATGATTTTGTTTTTAGGCGCGTGCGCGGGGCGGCAGGTGAAACAAATCCCGCCGGATGTGCGCGAATATAAAAAAGTGAATTATTTTACGGAAGGACGCACCCAGGCCGCTTTTAAGGTGGTGGGGCAGATGAACGAAGACTATTTGGAAGGCGTCCTGCGGATTAAAAAAATCGGTGCGGAAGATTACGACGTGATGGTAATGACGGGCGCGGCGTACCGGGTGCTGCACGCGGTAGTAAGCCCGGAAGGTGTTGTTTACCGTTATTTATTTAAAGATGCGGATACCGCCGTGGTGCGCGGGCGCATTACGCAATTTTTGAATGTGCTGGTGTCGGACCCGGGCGTTTATAAAAGCCGCCGCGTAAAGGACGGCAAAACGGCCGTAACTTACCAGGGGAAAGATTTAAAAACGCGGTTGTTATATGCCGAGGGTTCGGTTTATCCGTATGCGGCGGAATCGGTTACGCTTTTAAATACGGGGGAACTTTTTTATAACGAGTATGCGCCTGCGGATGCGGAGGGGGAGATGGAAATTCCGCATGAACTGACGTATAAAGACGGGAACATTACCTTAGACATGACGCTTATCAGCGTGCGGTAATAAATAACGGCTGATGTTAACTTTCGTAAGGCGCACGAAACGCAAAGAAAGATTCTTTGCGTTTCGTCGCTTTTAAGGGCCAACAATTTGCCAAATTCTAAGCCGCGCCAACCCCTTATAATGCTCCGTGCGTTTGTGCTTGCCAGC
>JAUNWB010000327.1 GCA_030540535.1 Elusimicrobiales bacterium | reverse complement strand
AAACGATGATTTCATTCTTTTTCATTTTCTTACCTCTCTTTTTCTCTGAAAAATCCCCGGTACGGTCTGGTCAACCGCACCGGGGATTTTTCATGCTCACTTTTCAAGGGAAATACTATACCGGCTGTCCTCTGCAAGCTCCAGCGTAAGAGAAGCATCATTGTACATTAGGTGATTTCCCTCGCACCAGATGGCATACAGGCCTTTCTCTGCCAGCTTCCTCAGTGAATCCGCTCGGAAATCATCAGAAATAAATATGGGTGCTGTCTGCAGAAGGATTTCCGCGCAGCCCAAATTGGCAGAATAGGCCATCAGACTGTCCACTGTACTTTTACTCATACAGTCAGCGGGGTCCAAAAAAGCTGTAACAATTTCACCGGAGTCATAAACATAATAATGCCACCAGTCTTCCTCCGCCATCGGGAAATCCCGCAAAAACACAATACTGGCAGGTGCTGTATAGCGCATTTGTGCAGGCGTATAAATTTTCTTTTCCTGTCTGTCAAAGAAATTGAGGAAGTAGGTTTGCCCTCGTGTATCCAGGTTTCGGACAAAGCCATCATAACTGGAAAGATAGCCGCATGTGAAGCCATTGCTTACCAGTATATCCGCAAGATAGTCTGCCAGAAAAGCGTTTGTCATCCACCCAAAATCCAAAAAGGTTTCAATCCCCCATTCCTGTGCGAATCGCAGATAATCATCGGATACTTTCAGCTGCACCCGATTATCTCCCAGCAATTCCAAAGAGATCTTCTCTGGATCTTGAACATAAATGGACAACTCCTCCAACCAAGCCGCAGTATCTGCATTCCTCCCCGGGTCAAACAAAGCTGCTTCCTCATCACTTTCCGAGAGAAAAACATTATTATACTCCATTGCCGCAGGAGCCAGAAATACATGACGGTCGGAATATGCTACAACCAATTCAAGTGCCCGGTAGAGCGCTTCTTCTACCATAACAGGCTCATTGACATGGGCATTCAAATAGGCCACATTCTCAAGTCCATCCTCCAACACATCCGGTGTAAAAATGCGGAAAGCATGCTCCGCCGCATCCTTGTATAAGCTTGCCAAATGCTTATACTGTGCCGTTGCCCTATCACCTGCTCCGCTGAAATCATACATCAGCACAAAATCGCCGCTGCAATTGGGCTGGTTAGATGCTATCTCTACCTGTTGCCAGGTAGGCTGGGTGTTTAAAGATGACGTAAGGGCATACCACAGAAACCCTATACCAATCACCAGAAGTACAATTGCAAGAAGGCCCCGGGACTTGAGATTGCGTTCATGGAGTTCAATATGTGTCATAGACCCGATCGCCGGTCTATTATCCCTACTGTTTTTTTTCATACAGTCTCCTTATACTTTTTATTGATTTGATAGGCAAAAAGCTCCTCTAGTTTTCTACAAGTGTTTATAGTCCCCTGTGAAAATAGCTTAAAATCATAATTGACCGCATATCGTCATTTACCATACCATGTCCCCGTGTAGGATGACCTCGCAAGCCTGTGCGTCACAAATATAAGGCTCCCAATATGGACGTAATGGAAATATTGATAATTTTATGTTACACAGTAGAGACGAATGGGCTTAAAAAGCTTTGCAAACACCGAAATCAATAAAGCAAGATGTTTTCTCCAAAATCCGCTTAGTTCTGTAACATTCCTGAGAAAAACGGGAGATTAAAACGCTTTTTTATAAACCAACATTCCTTTGCAGTGTGGGTCATCCTCTGCACCAAATTCCTCCGAAAGAAGGAAATATCCATTTTTCTCCAATACTCGCACAGAAGCATTATTCCCACGCATAACACGGCCATATAAGCTATTAACCGCAAACTTTTTACGGACAAATTCCGTCATTTCCTTTACAAGTTCCGTTGCATAACCGTTTCCACAATATTTTCTGCAAATCGAATATCCAATCTCCACTTCGTTTGAATGGCCGCAAACTTCATTTATGCCTATATCCCCTATTAATTCACCAGTTTCTTTTGATTCAACTGCGAGTACAATCGGCAAAACCTTTTTGTCAACACAACGAATGTAAAACTTTATAGCCCAGCGCGTTTCTTCCATG
>JAUNWB010000326.1 GCA_030540535.1 Elusimicrobiales bacterium | reverse complement strand
AAATACATGCTGCCCAAGAACCACGAAAAATTCGCCAAAACCATCGCTTCGTTTGCCAACGCGATGGGCGGAATCATCATCGTGGGTGTGCAGGATGATAAAAACGACAAACCCAAGCCCCCGTTTACCGGCATTCCCTATCACGAGAAAATGCGTAACAGCATTGAAGACATCATCCAAACGCATATCGACCCGATTGTATTCGTGGATATTAATATCTGCGTGAGCAAACAGGGGGACCGCATGTTCGTGCTGATTAACATCCCGCAAAGCAACTTAACGCCGCATTTGGTGGGCAAACTAAAACGCGCCTATATCCGCACCGGGCAGAGCAGCCGCCCGGAAACCATCGTCCACCCCGACAAACTGCCCTGGCTGCTGGACCACCGCCAAAAATCCGAACGATTGCGCCACATTCTGCACGACAAAGCCGAAAGCCATTTTGACAATTACTTAAAAACCCGTGCCGCCAACCCGGCGGGCGAAGCGGTGGCCACGCTGTCCGTCGTCCCTTTATACCCCGAGGAGCCGCTGACCGATTACAAACGTTTGCCCGCCCTGATAGCGGCTTCGTCCACGCGGGCGCCGTACGGCGTCATGGCGGACCCGCAGTTCCCCCTCCTGCCGGTGCAGGACGGCGCGGCCGTTATTTCCAACAAGCGCGGCGTACTTAAAATGACGGAATTTAACGCGTACGGCCTGGTGATGAACAAGCAAATCGTATCATCAGAAGAAATGGTAAACGGGCACGCCGCCAAAACGGTGCGGCTGGAAACGCTGGCCCAAAATTTAACGCTTTTTTTAATCACGGCGCGCAAATTTTTGGAAAAAATTTCTTTCGGCGGACCGTTGTTATTCCGCTTTAAAATGAACAACACGCGCGCCCTGCGCGTACTGCTGGGCGGAAAACAGGCCACCGCGCTGGAAGATTACCTGCGCTTGGAGCGCGCGCTTACACTGCCGCAGCTGCAAACGTCCCTGCCGGAAATTTGGGAAAATATCATGCACGAAACGGCCTGGTCGCTCGGATTGCAAGCGAGCGAAAAAGAAATCCGCGCACTGGGTGAAGAATTACGCAAAGAGGCTGAATAATGAAGAAAGGATTTACGCTTATTGAATTGCTTGTCGTCATTTTAATTATCGGAATTTTGACGGCGGTGGTGTTGCCGTACTATTACAACGCCGTAGAGAACGCACGCATTACGGAAGTTGTAATGCTGTGGGGGCGGCAGAAAAACTTTGCCTCCGGCACGTATATGACACAGGAACAGGCCGACCGCATGACCAAACGGTTACAGGAAGCGAAACTGAAAAAATTTACGGGCCGCGTGGTCTGCCGCCCGGACGCGCCGGAAAACACGCCGTGCTGGGAAGCCGTATTCTCCCAGCTGGAAAGTAATCCGCACGCCGCGTACGAATTAACTACCACTAATAATTTTATGCGCCTTGCCTGCGTGCCGCTTAACGCCGCGGGAAAAGACTTCTGCCAAACGCAAGCCGAAGAGGGCCCGATAACCATCGACGGAAAAGAAGCGTTTTTAATCCGCTAATCCGGCAGACAGTACGCCTTGGAAATGCCCGGATACCACCCGGCATACGCCCCGCATTCCACGCCGCCCAAACTTTGACATAACGACTTAGGCGTTTCGCAGTCCGCATCACGCGGGAAACAAATTCTCCTGCCAGGTAATACACTGGCATGGTCCAACTGCCATTGCCAATGAACCCCTGGATTTTGAGCCGCCGCCGAAACTGCATAATAACTCGGAAGGTTAAAATTGACGAGGGAAAGGCCAAGTTTTACCTCCGTGCCGTTTATTTTGCATTTCGCACCAATGCCATTAACCGTGCAGGAAGACGGGAGAGAAACGTCCAGCGCGTCCCAATCCGTCGTATATTCGCCGGAGGACATATAATGGCGTTCTTCCGCATCCTTGAGCGAACGGAGCAAGACCAAAATGTTGGCGTGGCGGCTTTTCAGCACGGCTTTTTGATATTGCGGCAAAGCGACGGCAGACAAAATACCGATAATTAATACGACAACTAACAATTCTATTAACGTAAAACCGCCGTTTTTATACATAGG
>JAUNWB010000325.1 GCA_030540535.1 Elusimicrobiales bacterium | reverse complement strand
ACCAACTGGCATTGCTTGGTTACTATGAGGCAGAGCCAGTGGAGAGCGACTTCAACGAGGCATACGGCTACATGCGTAATGCCGAGAAGAAAGCCGTGAAGAATGTCACAGAGTTGTTTAAGACGCTGACAAAGGAACTCGGCATCAGCGACCCTGTTGTGTATGATACCAAGGGCAAGAAGCAAAAGAGCGTGACGGCAAACATCGCACCTGCAGGTGGTGATGTTACCATGCGCTTTATGTTGAACCGCGACAAGGGCGTGGAGTTGTATATCGACTTCATGCTGGAACCCGATTATGAAAACAATCGCGACAACCTTGTGCTGAAAGGTATCATGTTCCGTCCAGAGAAGAACCTACCTAACGGAGGACGTGATTACCTACGTGCAAATAACTTCTTCCCTGTTGATGTTACCGTGCCACAGATGCTGCAAGGCATCAGAAGTGTGTGTCAAGAATGGTTACCGGCAGAGGACTACGTTGCAATGGCACAACGTATTGCAGCAGAAAATGCAGGTAATCAGCAAGAAAAGCCGTCAAAGGAGCGTAAATCTAAGAAAAAATCAGTATCTTTGCAGGAGCAAACCATCCCCGATTTGTTCAGTGGTTTGTTCAGTGAAGACGAATTAAACAGCAAAGACAATGACACAGCAAGAACTGACAACACTAAAGGCATCAGCCGAGAAGATGGGTCGGTGGGCAGTGTACCTGCTGACCGAGACGGAGTATTGGACACCCGAAGCACTGGAGGAACTGAGCGAGGAGAAACTACAGGAGTTTCAGACGAGACAGGCGCAGTGGCTGATGGAACACGAACGGGAGTACCCGGACGGAGGAGCAGCGGAAGTGCTGAGGGAGGAGATAACTTGGCAAGTGAAGCAGGACAGCCGTTGTCTGAACGAGGACAGCGCGTTCAAGATAGAGCAGATGAGAATGGACGAAGTGCCATTGCCGGAACTGCTGACGAAAGCCAAGGAACTTCGCAGCCAACAGGAAGACGAGGAAATGTAAAGTCTTCCAAGCAACCCGAACCCAAATTCACACGTAACTACCTCTATCCCGAAGATGCTTCGGCGATAGATAACATGACACCTCAACAGCGTCTTTCGGCGAATGTTGAGGCTTTGGAGGTTGTTCGTACCTTGATGAAAGAGGGACGCGAGGCAACCCCCGAAGAAAGGGAAATCCTTGGTAAGTATCGTGGCTGGGGAGGTGTTGAACTTGGCAGAGCCTACTCTACCGACATGATGCGTCGCAGTTTCACCGACCGTTGGGGAGCACCTACAGAGCAAGGCAAGTTACTTGGTCGTCTTGCAGATGTTATCGACGAACTCGACCCCAAAGGTGAACGTGGCGTACTTTCAGCCATCAACCGTGCAGCCCTTACGTCTTACTACACACCAACCGGCATTGCCAAGGTGATGAACCGCTTTGCAGAGTTGGCAGGTTTCAAAGGCGGCTCCATGCTTGACCCATCAATGGGTAACGGCGTGTTTGAGGGTACGATGTCGAAAGGAGTGCAGCAGCGCACTATGATACACGGCATTGAACTGGACTGGCTGACAGGACAGATAGCCCGTAATCTCTACCCCGATGCCAACGTGCTTGTCACGGGCTACGAACAGGCAGGAACAGCCGATAACGCATACGATGTTGTGATGAGTAACATTCCATTCGGCAGCATCAGCGTGACCGATAAGACATGGAAGCACGATAGCAGCCCTGTACGTAAGGCAGCACAAGGCAAGATACACAACTACTTTGCCGTGAAGATGCTTGACAATACACGTCCGGGCGGACTGTGTGTTATCATGACAAGTAACGCCATCCTCGACACCAAGGGAAATCAGATTATCAGAGAACACCTTGCCGACCAAGCAGAGGTGTTAGGTGTTGTCCGTCTTCCCGATAACACATTCAAGGGAGCAGGAACTTCGGTTGTTACCGATGTTATCTTTCTGCGTAAATACAAGGATGATGCAGACCGTGCCGCCATTCGTGGTAATGAAGACTACACCGCCAACATAGAAAAGCCTTTCCTCTCTTCGGGAGAGTTACAACTTACCAACCCGACAGACGGCAAAACCTAC
>JAUNWB010000324.1:903-2106 GCA_030540535.1 Elusimicrobiales bacterium | reverse complement strand
AACAAGCGGAAGAATATAAATTGATATTTTCCTCATAACCGTATACTTTCGGAGAAGTGGGGCCGAAAAATACACAGCAAGGCCCGCCCTTTAACGCGTGGCGCAAATGAACAAGCCCGCCCTCTCCGTCTATATGTAAAGTTGCGTGTTTTAAAATTACCTTGATTTCTTCCAAAGATGTTTTTCCCGCCAAATTGCGGTGAGTATTAGCAAGACGCTCTCCTTTCCCAGCCCCGATTTCCACCAATTCATAATCAGGGTAGATCTCCTTTAATTTTTCCACGAGTTCGCGGTAGTAGGCAAGCGGCCATAGCTTGGTGCTTTCCCAGCATTGGGCGGATCCTCCCTCCCGATTCAGCGTAACGTATTTTTTTTCATACAAACCAAATTTTTTTAGTGTTTCCGCTTCAGCCAGAACAGGAACAGAATAATTAAATGTTTCCGTTAAATTAAATTCATCTAATATATCCGGCTGATGCCAACGTTTTATACAGGAAGAGACGATATTGCGGGTAACGGTATCTTTGTAGGGTGTAAGCAGTAAAAAATCCCGATGTTCGGACTCAAAGTCCACCAATTTTTCCGTATATGTTAACAGGACTGCCGGCAGGCGGGAAATATCAGCATACTCCACTACCGGACAGCGAACGCAATTAATTACCAAATCGTAAGCGTGCTGGTCTTTTTCTTTAAATGAAATCATTTGATGCACAAAATCCGGCACAAAAGAAGCCAACATCTGTTTATTTGAAAAAGCGATATCCAGCTCCATTGGAAACAGAGGCGAAAATTTTTTATAAAATCCGCCCACCCAGTTCAGCCCGACTACTAAATCGCCTAGGCCGCCCTCTAAAGACAGACACACCCGCAGCGGCCCTGTCAGCGACGCGGATTTACGGCGGTAAAAACGCAAACTGAGTATGCTGGCATTGACCAAGTGCAGCGCAATCTTCCACATACTGCCGTATTTTTCCCTATACCGGAAAATACGCTCCCGCAAATACCGCTCTTGACGTAATACATTTAACTTGCGCTGCAACAACGCCACAGGGTTGGTCTGCCGCAGACACAAGGCAGATTGATCCAATAAAGTCCGGTCGCTTACGTCTGTTGCCGCGGCCTCTGCCCGCGCTTTGGCACTAAGCGCGCCGCGCAGGCGGAAACATTCCCGCCACAAACGGGGAGAAAACGAGCTTAAAAACC
>JAUNWB010000324.1:0-893 GCA_030540535.1 Elusimicrobiales bacterium | reverse complement strand
GCACGCATTTGTAAAGACTGTACATTTTTCCACATAAACAAAACACGGTTCCGCTGGGAAAGAAATTGCGTCAACTTGCTTTTTTTACTGTTAATGGTACCGCCGCATTTGTGTTTTAAGCGCGTATCCGGCGCATAAATAATTTTCCACCCGCGTTTTAAACCGCGGTAGGCAAGGTCGGTTTCTTCCAGCAGATACGGGTCTAACAGTTCGTCAAACCCGCCCAAGTCGTCAAACCGTTTACGGCAGCAAAAAAAGTATGCGCCTTGAACGCCCCAGGAGGGATACTCCTCTAGCACAGGCAAATCCCGGTTATAGATATTCTTGGTAAAACGTAAAAATCCGCCCTTGTATTCCAATAATTTTATGCCGTCCAGCTGTTCCCAGGCTCCCGGCTCTTTCGGGTAGGCGGCATATCCCGCACAGGTCACGCAAAAAATGTCGGTCCGCAGATACTTTTCCGCCGTCCTGAAAAAATCTTCATTCACAAAAACGTCGTTATCCAAAAAACAAATCCAGTCGCACGGAAATTTATTTACCCCGAAATTACGTGCCGAACACGCCCCCCTATGCGGGTTTTGTAAAAATGTAACTTCCGGGAAAAGGCGCGGCGCCTGCTGCAAAGTACCGTCGGAAGAATGGTCGTCTACAACAATAATACGTATATTTTCGCCCCGTTTCTTTGCGGCTTTTATAACAGTAGGCAGACACTCTTTTAAATGGTGCAGTCCGTTTTTGGAAGGGATAACGACAGAAATTTCCATAGGGCCTCTCTTGGTTAATGTTGTAGGGGAAAGAGGCCGGACTCTTGACGGAGAATTTTCGGCCCCTTTCCCTGCCCATACGCCTGTGCTGCGGCGTAGGACAATAGCAAGGAATCCGAAGAAAAGAAG
>JAUNWB010000323.1 GCA_030540535.1 Elusimicrobiales bacterium | reverse complement strand
GGTATTGGTAAGACGTTCCAAGCCTGTAGAATGATGCTTGATGTCGTCACCAATCATCACGGCAGTAAGTTCATTTTTATGACCGAGCAGAAGAAGAATGTCCCTCTGAACGATCTCAATGCACTGATGGTCGAGGGAAATATCGATCCATCAGAAGTGGGTATCCTTCATCTGCCTTCTAATCTGGATTGCGTGTGTGAGGATTCTGTCGTCACATTCCGGGAGAATATCTTGGATACTCTCTACGACAACAAGGAGGATCCGGAAATATACTACAGCATGATGGATTATCGTAGATCCTACAATCGTGCAGTAGAACTCGCCGATTTGCAGTATAAAGGACTTATTGAGCCGGAGTTCCGTGAAGCTGAAAAGGAATTCAGGAAAACAATACGTAGAATCCTAAAGAAGCAATTTAAAACAAAAGCGGAGCGTATTGAGGCGGTCAATGGGAACGGCAGCTATGGATGGATTTCCAAGGTCTATCCTGCCGTGAATTTCGATGAAGCCAGCATTGTGCTGATGACCGACATGAAATTCCTCCTCGAAGTCGATACCATAGTCGGCCAGACGTTCATAATCTGGAGCGAGAACGACTTCAGGAAGAATCGCGAAAGTTCTAAGGAACAGAATGCAGGCAAATCCCGCCTCACCGAGCATTATATCATCATCGATGAGTTCGATGTGTTCAAGCAGGCAATCATCACTTATCTCACAGAGAGCAGGGACAGGCCCCTCGATACGATCAGGGCGTTCAGATACATCCTGTCTCGTCTGCAGAATTGGCAGTCCCTTCCCAGGTTGATGATGACTGAGGGAGAGAAGTGGAAATCCAGCTCAAAGAAATTTAGCATCGAGCAGCGCTTTAAAAACCTCCACGAACGTGCACAGTGGATTCAGAATAAGTACCATCTCGAGTACTTTTTCAAGCAGAGCGGTGTCGACAAGACGGGCAGATACGTAGATCCACCCTCCACGTCTTTCATGTTTCATGACTGCAGGCAGTTCAGCGTGGGTAATGCCGTATCGATAAAGACAGACAACGAGAACCGGATCAACCGCATCATCATCAGCAACAACCCGTCGATGCTGTGCTACGGTTTCTCGGATCTATCCAACGACCTGGTCGGTTTGTTTGACAAGCTCGCCTATCTTGTTCGTGATCTGGCAAAGAATTACCAGGATAATCTGATCAACGTTGATGGTTGCAGCCCTGATGATGAGAAGGCTTCTCTTCCCAAGTGCATCGATTCGGTCATTGACGTCTTCGATATGGACCGTGACCTGTCCGATTTCATCCGCAGGATGTCCTTACACAGGGCGTTGAAGTACACCAGAGGATCTCAGCTTGTGGATGCTGAATGCACATACTACAGCAGAGGCTTTTCGTACGATTGTATGGAGGATTCCTCTAGTTCCCAGTTTCAGACGAAGATAAACCTGACAACCTACGACATCACTCCTGAGCTCATCCTGAGGCATATGTGCGAGAAGACCAAGGTGATAGGCCTCTCGGCTACTGGAGGCGTCCTGTCTCCGGTGTGCAATTTCTCCATGGATTACCTTCATGATGCGAACATCAGATTCCATAGAATGGACGAGGACGAGGAGTCCCAACTCCGTGAATTGATGGACGAATGCTACGAGGGATATCGTAAAGGCAAATCCAGCGTGGAGTTGGAGGGTTTCTCATTCCCCTCCTACGGACGTACGGCATGGGAGTCAGTATTCGGGGACGAGGACGACTGTGCCGAACACATGTACAATCTGATTCCTTGTCCGGACAAGCCTACGGAATGCTATGCTCAGAGCAGGTATGTTCGTGCTGCAAGGGCTGTGGAGGCTTTTGTGGAACACGATGATGTGAAGTCCATGATCTGCTTCTTTACAGCGATGGTAAGAGGCGGTCCCGACTCAGGTTTCAGACCGGAAATCATGGATGAGATACTGAATATCATCGAAGGGAAGTATAACGTCAGGATCTCGCGGTGCTGGGACAAGAAGATTGATGAGGGTAATCTGAAGGGAGGCGACATCGAAGTAGTGCAGGTCGACTCCAAGAATGCCGATGAGCGGCTCAGGGTCGTGAAAAATCATCTTTCTGAAG
>JAUNWB010000322.1 GCA_030540535.1 Elusimicrobiales bacterium | reverse complement strand
GAGCCGCACGTGTAATACGACGACGGGCGAATGGAGCGATTGGGGCGCGTGCAGTATCAGCAACGCTTGCGAATGCACGGGCACGAAACCGGAAGAAAGCCAAGAGTGCAATACCTGCGGCACACAAACGAGAACGGTCACGTGTGATAGTACTACGGGCGAATGGAAAACGGGCTCGTGGAGTACGTGCAGTAAGACTGAGGAAGAATGTAACCCCTGTCCTTCGAATAAGTTTTGGAATGGTTCGGAATGTATATGCAACAATTTTCTGCAAAAAGAGAACTGCAAAGATAAAGAGGAATGGGTCCGGGCGTCTGATGAGACGTATAAACTAGTTATTACCCACTATTACTGGGACGATCTGTCTTGTATCTGCCGTAAGGAAGAAACAGAAGACGATACTGAAAAGGACTACTACTTTAAATGTGTTAGTCGCATTACAGAAGAGAACGGGGGGCAAGTTGCTCTCAACACGTACAGTTCGAAGGGGGCCGCTCAGAACGCCTGTGAGTCGGGTGAAGATATCACGGCAACTTATATGGAATACCTCTCTGGCGGTGAACCGGTGCCAGGCTGTACCGAGTATATGGATAAAAATGGCCGATGGGTGTCGTGCGCTCGGACTCCGTCGTATTACATGAAGTATCAGTGTTCCACCGAACCGCCGAAACCGTGTTCCGGGTATGGTTTCTGCGAACAAATTTGTATGGTGGTTCAGCCGCATAATTAAGCAAGCGTGAATGTTTTAAAACCCGCGTCTTTGGAACGCGGGTTTTTGTATATTGTACCCTTCGGCGATAGCAGGGGATATTTGTTAACGTATTTCGGTTCGGCGGAGTTTGTCGTTCTTGGAAGTTGCGTTGTATAATTCTGAAAAACTGGGGTTATTTGGTTTCGTTCGGGGCGGGGTCCTGCGGCGTGAGGGGCAGTAAATCTTCGCCGTAGGCGAAATCAAAGACGATGCCGGAGATGAATTGAAGTTGGTTGAAAAAATCTTTCTCGCTGATAAATTCGTCCGGCGTGTGGGCGGTGTTTTCGCCCAGAGGGTCCATATCCGGGCCCAAGCCGTAGGTGATGACGCCCATTTTGCGCAGAAATTCGTTATCGCCCGACGCGGGGCTCATGCCCGGCACGGTGATGGCTCCCGGCAGTATTTTTGCCGCCGTTTTGGAAATGGACGCAAACAGCGGGTCCGTGCCGTCCATCGGCGCGGGGAACGGCGTTTGGGGGCGTTCCAAAATTTCGAGGCTGATGTTTTCTTCGTCTTTAAAAATTTCTTTTACGTGTTCAAAAAAATCGTCCGGGTCCGTGCCGGGGAGCAGGCGCACGTTGATGACCGCGCTGGCTTCGCCGCTGGCGGAGCCGGAATCTTTGCTGGCGGAAAGTACGGTGGGGTTGAGCGTATCTTTTAACTGGGAGCGGAAAAACGGGTCGAGCGCCATAATCTCGGCGGCGGAAGATTGAGTTTGCGGACCGCCGGAGAGCAAAAAGTCAATCGTGGTTTGGCCGTCTTCATCCTGCAGCGGGGCGATGGTTTTAAAGAACGTGCGCGCCGTGGGGGTGAGTTTGGCGGGCGGGTTGTACGCGGCGATTTTGGCGAGCGCCTGCGAAAGCAGATAGACGGCATTGTCGTTTACCGGCATGGACGAGTGTACGCCCGTGCCGTAGGCGGTGATTTTAATATCCATGTACATTTTGGTGGAGGCTTCGGCAAAGATTAAATCGACGCCGTCTTTATTTTTGATAATGCCGCCGCCTTCGTTGAGCGCAAACCCGGGTTTTATTTTGTTCCAATGGGCGGCGCCCAGCCATAAAAGGCCTGTTTCGCTGCCGGATTCTTCGCCGGAGGTGGCCAGGAAAATAATGTCGCGTTTGGGTGTGATGTTTTGGTCTTTTAGCCAGGTGAACAGGGCCAGATACGCCGCCGTATAATTCTTGGCGTCCGTAGAACCCAGGCCGTAAATGTTGCCTTTTTCCACGGTGGCTTTAAAGGGGGGATAGCTCCAGCCTTCGGCGGCGGGCGCCGTATCCAAATGGGAAATAAGAAGCAGCGGTTTTTGTGCCGGGTCGCTTCCTTTAATGCGGGCCATGAGGTTGGCGCGGCCTTTGC
>JAUNWB010000321.1 GCA_030540535.1 Elusimicrobiales bacterium | reverse complement strand
CCCAAGCCCAAAAGGCTAACGTCTATACGGCCAAAACCAACGCACTGCCGACGATCAGCGCGGTGGCGTCGGCCTCGTATAACGATAACTGGAAACATTCCAGCCCCTACGCTACGGATAACGCCGCAGGCCTGCGTCTTTCCTGGCCGCTGTTTACCGGGTTTTCCAATACGTACAACATCCAGCAGGCTTCGTACCAATACAAACAGGCGCAGCGCAATACGGACGCACTGAAACGCCAGGTGGAAAACGAAGTGTGGAGTTCGTACCAAAATTACAAAACGGCCGTACGCTCCTACGAAATCAGCCAAACCATTTTGGCCAGTGCGGAAGAAAACCATCGCGTCGCCTTCCGTTATTACGAAGTAGGCAAAGGAGATATTTTAAATTTACTTTCCGCCGTGGCCCAGCTGGCCGACGCGCGCCAAAATAAAATTACGGCTTTCTACAGCGTACTCTTGAACAAAGCCAACCTGTACAGAAGCATTGGGAAATATTAATTTATGAAAAAAAGAACCGCAATTCGTTACGCAAAATATATTACCGTCCTGTTAATCGGGGGGATTTTTGGGTTTGTCATTAAAGGCAAACTGTCCTCCGGCGGCCAAATGCAATTTGGCGGCGCCGGCCAAACCAGCGTGCTTACGCAGACGCTTCATAAACGCCCGGTGGCGATTGGCAAAACGTTTATCGCCAAGGTGGAAGCCATTAACGCGTCCGACGTTACGCCGCAGGTTTCGGGTTATATCGACCAGGTGCTTTTTAAAGACGGCTCTTTCGTAAAAGAGGGGGACGTACTCTTTATTATCGACCAGGCCCGCTATAAAGCCGCCGTCACCGCTGCGGAAGCCGCGCTTGATAAAGCCGTCGCCAGCGAAAAACAAATCGCCAGCGATTACAACCGCGAACTGTCCCTTTATAAGGAAAAAATGCTCTCCCAGGCGGATTTGGAAGTGGCCGAAAGCAACTTAGCCAACGCCAAGGCCAACGTAAAAGCCGCCCAGGCCAGCCTGGACCTCGCTAAGCTGGACCTGGAATATACCGAAGTCCGCTCTCCTATCAGCGGCTACATCGGCAAAGCGCTTTTGACCAAAGGCAACTACGCCAACGCTTCGGCCAGCAAACTGGCGCGCGTGATTCAGATGGACCCCATCCGCGTGGTGTTCTCCATTTCCGATAAAGAACGTCTGTCCGGGATGGACCAAATCACCACCAGCTCGCCCGATATCCAGATTGAGCTGCCCAACGGCGAACGCGTGAACATTCCTTCCGCTTCCGTTTTTTCGGATAACGAAATAAACGCCCAAACCGCCACGATGGCCGTCTACGCCCAGGCGGGGAACAAAGACAGCAAATTAATCCCCGGCAACTACGTAAACGTCACCGTCAGCATGGATAAATTCCGCCCGGTTATCTTGATTCCGCAAACCGCCGTGGCGCAGGACGCCAGCGGCCAATATGTAATGACCGTAACGCCGGACAACACCGTCCTGCAGAAATACATTACCGTAGGCGACATGGTGGAAAATAAATACGTGGTCGTTTCCGGCCTGGAAGAAGGGGACCGCATCGTACCCGTCGGCCACCAGAAACTCCAAAACGGCCAGCAGGTGAACGTCAGCGGCGGGGAAGCCCCCGTGCTTCCGACCGCGCTCAGCGCCGCTCCGGCCAATACCGCTGCGGAAGAACCGGCCGCCGAAGTAAAAAACGCCCAGGAGGCATAAGGAAGCATGTTTTCTAAATTTTTTATTAAAAGGCCCCGCTTTGCACTGGTCATTTCGCTCTTACTCTGTTTAGCGGGTTTGATTGCAGTCAAATCGCTGCCAATCGCCCTGTACCCGGAAATCACGCCGCCGGAAATTATGGTAATGGCGCACTATCCGGGCGCCAGTGCGGAAGTAATCGCCAAAACGGTGGGTATCCCGCTGGAAGACAAGGTGAACGGCGTGGAAGACATGCTGTATATGACTTCTACGTCCTCCGACGGTTCTTATAACTTAACCGTTACGTTCAAAACCGGCGTAGACCCGGACATGGCCCAGGTAAAAGTGCAAAACCGCGTATCCCAGGCCACGTCCCAGCTTCCCAGCGACGTAACGCGGCAGGGCCTGT
>JAUNWB010000320.1 GCA_030540535.1 Elusimicrobiales bacterium | reverse complement strand
AGTGGGGAAAACGGTCTGGCGACTTTTTCCTCTTATATTATATGCTTTTCCCTGTTGTAAAGCCCGCATAGGCCGTTTTAGGAGGTATTATGAAACGGCTGTTTATATTTAGTTTATTATTGTTTCCCGCAGTGGTGTATGCCAAAAATAAAATCAGCATGGTAACGTATTTCCCGGTACCGTATGTAGCGTATTCCCGGGTGAATGTGAACCAACAAATGGATATCGGCCTTACAAGTGCGTGTGATATGAAGTTAGGGTGTTCGGAAACATCCGCCACGTTAAATGCCGCACGGGTAAATTTAAATGGCGGTAAGCTGAACTTGGACGGCGGCCGCGGGATAAGAGGCAACACGCTTAGTTTGGGCAGTAGCAACGGAGAGGGCAGAATCTCGTTCCGAAACGTACGTATTCAAACGGGTACGATGGAAAGTGTGAATGCTGAGGATATGAACGTTTCTGCACTTAAATTGTTTGGAAAGGAATTTCCTTCCTGCAAAGATAAAGATTCTTCGGGGCAGATGCAGTGGGCGAGCTTAAAATTAAAAGGCGCGTCATCGAATGAACTTTATTTGATGTGCGGGACGTTGGCTGATTCTTCCGAGGCGGAACCTCCTTCTTCCGCAAAAGTGTGTTCTTTACCTTCGCCGCAGCTTATTTCCCAGACGTATAAAAGCCTCATTTGGGATGGGGTGATGACCGGGGATTTTTGGATAGAGGTTGAAGCGGCTGAATTAAGTAAGTGGGCGCTTGGGCCGGGCGATTGTTCCAGCGGAAGCTTTGACAAAATTTCCTACAGCGGTTCCGCCTCGTGCGACGGCGCGGCGGCCGGAACGACGGGCGATATTACTACTTTTGAAGAGCTGAATTGCGAAAACGAAAATTTAATTCGGCATGAGGAAACGCTTACATGTAACCAATGTATTAAGAAGGGCGGTTATCAGTTTGTCATTCAATTACATTGCGAATATGCTCCGGCGGGTACCGAATGGGAATGCCCGGCGGACAAACAATGCGGAACGCTTCCCGGCAGTTGTTTGTAGCGGAATCGGTTTTTTGTTCCCCGGGCTGTTTTTACGGCCCGGGTTTTTTAGTAACATGGCGGGGATATCCCGGGCGTAACCCGGGGCGTTTTTATTTGATTACTTCGTTCAAACTTGGGTCAAAATCAAAGTATTCGTACGGCTCAAATTCAAACATTTGGGCAATCAGGTTCAGCGGTATAATGGACGCAATCGTATTAAAATCGCGCGCGGCGCTGTTGTATTTTTTCTTGGCGCGCTGCACTTTGCCTTCCGCCTGGATGATGTTCTGCTGGAGTTTTAAAAAGTGCGCGTCGGTTTTTAATTCCGGGTGGTGCATGGCGGCGGTAAACACTTTTTTAAATTTTTGGGTGATTTCGCTTTCGCACGCCACGCGGTCTTTAAGCGTAGGCGCGTTGCGGCAGGAATCTTTTAACGAGGAAAGCCCGTAAATAAAAGTGCGGTCCAGCTCTTCAAACGAGGCGGCGGACAACGCCAAAATGGGGATTAGTTCCGCGCGGTTTTTCATATTAAAATCCAGTTTTTGCCAGGCGTCTTTGGCCGCCTTGTTAAGGGAAACGAACTTTAAATAAGCCAGCATCAAAAGTACCACCAGCATGCACATCGCTCCGAAGAGAAACCAAATTGCCATTTTTACCTCCCCGCTGTTGACTAACGGACGGATTATGATTAGAATAAAAGTAACGGTTCACTACTACAAAGTATAAGAATTAAGCCGCAGGAAATCAAGGGACCGTTTCCGGCCCGGGCATAAAAAGACTCGGCCCGAACCGCCGGAGTTTTGCATAAATACGTATTCTACTGGAGGACGCATGATACTGACGATTACGTCGTTCGCCGCTTTTACGGCGTTGGTGTTGGGTATTTCGTACTATCTGACCCGGAAAAAAGACGCATCGTCTTCGGAAGGCTATTTTTTGGCCGGAAGAGGACTGACCGGATGGGTGATTGCCGCTTCGCTCTTGCTTACGAACCTATCTACCGAGCAGATGGTGGGCCTGAACGGCCAGGGATATATGTTTAATATGTCCGGCATGGGCTACGAGGTAGGCGCGTCGCTGGCGCTGATT
>JAUNWB010000319.1:230-2119 GCA_030540535.1 Elusimicrobiales bacterium | reverse complement strand
CGCTACCCGTGCTTGGCCCAAAATTTTAGCGTTTATCAGCTGCGCCCACCAACGGCCGTTTTCACCTTCGCCCGCATATTTGGCCTGCAAGTGCGGACGGCGCGCGCCATCCACATTTACGGCAACGGGAAGTGAAAGGGAACACGGCATATATTTTTCCCCCGCCGTCAGCACTACTGCCCCGTTTTGCGCAAGGGTTTGGAGTACGGGCAAAGACAAGCTGATACACGGATGAGCCAAAATCAGCACGGCGATATCGCAGGCGGCAAGAAAATGACATTCTTCCGCCTGCGAAAACGCAATTTTAATCCGTCCGCAGTCCACAGACAGTTTAGCCTCTCTGTCTATACTGACAAGGTGTTGTATACTCATTCGCTTTTCAGTTTGGCGATGTCTTGACGAGAGGATACCACCATGTAATTTTTAAGATTGGAAGTTGCAATATCCAACGGTTGCACTTCGGTAGTTGGGCGCAAGTAAATACCATGGCAGGCGTTAAACTTCTGTACCTTATAAAACTGCTTATTTGTTTTATCAAACAAAATATCGCCGGCAAAAACGCGTACGATACCCGCCGGAATTTGCTTGTTCTGTTGGTATTTCCAAAGAGGAATTAAACTTATCCGTTTACCGGTGGTGGCGTCAAAATCCATACAGGCATAACCATAATTTTGATAGCCTTTATGGTGTTCCCGGCCGCTTTTATCGTGCGTAACTACTTTTTTATCAGCATTGGAATCAAACTCTCTTACGCCGCGCCCTACCAAATACATATATTTGACCTTTTTTACCTTGTTTCCGCGATAATAAATTCCGTCCTGCGGGTCATCTTTTCGCCCGCAAAGGGCTTCCTCTACCGATAATCCCCGCGCCAAACGCTCTTGAAATTGGTTAAGAACAACCTCTTTAATCGTATCCGCAAACAACAACTTTTGCAGATTTTCTTTGGTCTTTTTCGCGTCCGACTTGATAAAACTGCTTAATTCCGCGCGCTTTACAAAACGCTCCGCTCCATCTTTCTCCCGCACGTTGTAAGCCATTTCATCAAACAATTTTCCGCTCGGGAAATGATCCGGCTTGTGCCACACCACATAGTCCGTCAATCGTTTTTTTACTTCTTCGCGTAAATTGGCATACGGGGGAATGTTATCCACCTCAAACCCGCGGACCAGGATTTCGCCGGTTTCGCTATTTTCAATTTTATGCAGCGTACCATATTTACGGTTATGCTCCGCCGCACGCTGCACGAGCGACAAATTACACAGTCCGATCACCGCCGCATCTACCGCGTGGTGGCGGTGGTCGCACCGTTTATTAAACTGAAGAAGTGTACGCTGGCCGGCGCAGAATTCGTCAAACGCTTTTTGTTCGTCCGACGGAGTGTTAAGCGGCGTATCCAATCCGGCACAGTATTTTTTAAAGTCCTCCTGCAACGCTTCCGCTTTGTCGTACGATAAGTGATGCGTATCAAAAAGCTCTTTCCACTTGCCTCCGTCTATTTCGTTATCGTCCTTATCAAACAGGGGTTTCTTTTCTTCCAGCCGGATCAGCGGCAAAATTCTGTCAAAATGCAACTGTCCGCGCAAATAGGCCGTCAATCCGCCGAACGACGGCGTTACCTTCGGGCAAACGTCTTTGCACCAGCCCAGTACAATTTTGCCGATCCACGCCGTTTCCTGATTCTGACGGTTGACAAAATCCGCCTTTACGTCCGCCGGAGTAGCCAGCAAATTATTTATTTTGCGCAAAATGCGCGCCCCTTTTTGCGTAGCTTTCCACTTGTGTTCCCGTTCGGAAAAATAACCGCGTTTTTCCTTGTTATACAAACCCCACAAACGCTGTACGAAATTAATTAACGTGCTGCCGCTGCCGAAAGACACTTCCATATC
>JAUNWB010000319.1:0-220 GCA_030540535.1 Elusimicrobiales bacterium | reverse complement strand
GTTTGGCTTTGTTCGTTTTAGTAAACTCCCGATAAGCGTCTATATCGTTTTTAAATTTCCATTCATAGGGCAGGCGGTTGGATTTTTCCTTATTTTGATCTTTAAACACCAATACTTTGTTTTCAAACACGTTCGGGCCGGCAATTTCGCCGCGCTGCGGAATAATGTGATCCACCTGCGTTTGATTTTCGTCAAATGCCTGCTCAAAACCAATGTTTTT
>JAUNWB010000318.1 GCA_030540535.1 Elusimicrobiales bacterium | reverse complement strand
ATAATGAGGATATTTAGGATGGGATTTCGGCGTCGTCCCGGTCCCGCCCGCGATGAAAACTTCAAACGGACACCCTGCCCTTTTTCAAGGGCCGCCTCGGAAAAAACAAGAGGTGTACATCTCGTGCAAAAGCTGTTGAAATGCCGGATGCGGATGTGGTTCAGGCGCCGCGTCCCTTCCCCGGCGGACGGCGCGGCTCAATCCCGCGCCGCATTTGCGCGGCGCTATCAGGAGGTCTGCGCCGCCTGCCTGCTGCTGGAACCGGGTTCGCAAATCCCGGCGTCCAAACTGGCCGCCGATTATATGACCGGCGTGCTGAACGGCGAACCCTCCGCCGAATGGTGGCGGACAAACGAAATTTACTGCGCGCAGCCCTGGTTTATCTGGGAGTATTGCCTGTCCCGGGGCCTGGTCTCCCCTCCTGAGCCGGCCGCGCCGGAAAATCCCTACCACGTCATCCATCCTCCGTCCCAGGATCACGGCGGCGTGGCTTTGATCCGCTTATCGCGGGACGCCCTCCTGCCCGGCGAGGGCATCCTTTGCGTGGAGGCCAATTCGGCGGACGACGGCCTCGCGGCGCTATTGCGCGCGCAGGGCCTGCGCCCCATGGGCGAGCGGTTTTTACGAAAAATCGGCGAGCGGGCCGCGCCCCTGTTTGACCGGGCGGTTCAAGTCGCATGCGCCCTGCTGGAGGGCGGCTATGCCGTCGGCGTGACGGAACCCGCGCTCAAGAGCGCCATCTTGAGCGGACAGTACGCGCCCGAGCACCTCTACTGGGTGCTTCCCCTGTCCCAGCCCGAGCGGCTCCGGCTGGTCTATCCCCACAATCCCCGGCTGCACGACTACATCTGCCAGGCGGGCGGCCGCTGGAACGGCCAGTACACGGAGATCTCCATCGTCCACGCCGACCGTCTGGAGGATTTGATGCGCGTCTACGACTTCCGCGCCACGAAGGAGGCGCGCCGCCGCCTGGACGCCTGGCAGGAGGCCGTGCGCCAGGCGTCGATCTATCGAAGCCGGCATCGCGCGGATCACAAGCGGGAATTGACGCGGGAGGACCTGTTTCGGCGCATCCTGCTCCGCCCCGCCGCCGTCATCGAGGATCTTCGTGAAACCGACGATTGAGCCGCTGCATCCCGCGCAGGTTCAGGCCTTTGAAAAGCTGAAGGGGCTGCGCGTAGGCGCGCTGTACATCGAGCGCCAGGAGGGAAAGCTGACCACGGTCGTCGAACTGGCGCGCTACCGGCTGAGCAAGGGGCGCGTGGACGGCGTGCTGTGGCTGTGCACGCGCCGCAGGGTCGAGCGCCTTTCGGAGGGCATCCTGCGCCACGGCAGGGACATCCGGGACCGCACGGAACTGGTTCTGCGCCTGATGGAGCAGGCCCGGCAGACGCGCCTGATGCTGATCATCGACAACGGCCTGCTCATCAAAAACGGCGCCGCGCTGCGCACCCAGCGGGTCATTGAACTCAGCCGCCGCTGTCCCTACCGCCTGCTGATCAGCGACGTGCCCTTCACCCGGCATGTGGAGGACATGTTCACCCAGTGGCTGGCGCTGGATTGGCGCATCCTGGGCTATCGCAGCGACTGGGCCTTTCGGCTCAATCACTTGGACGCGTGGAACCGGGGCGTCAACACCGACTATCTGGTGCGCGCCATCGAACCCTATTGCGCCCAGATCCGCCGGGAAGACGTGCAGCCCGCCGCAAAGCGGCGCGAGTACGTTTGGAAGTTCTCCCTGCCCGCCGAGGCCATGGCGGAATACCGCCGGGTGACGGACCGCTTTCTGGCCATGGCGCCGTACTCCTCCTCCGGGGTGTACCGGATGCTACAGGCCTGCCAGCACGTGGCCTGCGGGCGCAGGGTGCTTCAGGATTATCCGCTGGAAACGGCGCCCCTATACGCCTCCGACGACGAAAATCCCCGCCTGACGGCGCTGTTGGACGTGCTCGAGCGCATCCCCGGGCGGCGGACTTTGATCCTATACCGCTATCATCACGAGGGCGAGACCCTCTTAGCCGCCCTGCGCAGGGTCTATGGCGAGGACAGCGCCGGCCGCTATTCCGAGCGGGAGACGCGGCGGTTCACGGTGATGAACATCTTCACCGACGAGCGGGAGCAT